>JAHIPI010000079.1 GCA_018894435.1 Candidatus Omnitrophota bacterium
AAAAAAAACCTCCCGTCAAAAAAGCAAACGGAACAAAAATGACCAAATAACCCTTAAACGACATAGCAAGAAGTATAAAAAATGCCACTATAAAAAAAATAGATACGCCCATATACTGCCGCTTAATGTAGGCCCTGGCGCCTATTCTGACTGCCTGGGCGATCTCCCGCATCTTCTCATTCCCTTCATCCTGCCTCATTATAAAAAGGGTAAAGTATACAGCAAAAGACAAGGCCAGTATGGAGCCCACGGGAGCCAACCATAATAAATCCAAACACTGCATATAAGACCTCCACTCTCTAACCAGGTTAGTCTAACCTGGTTAGATAATAATAAATTTCTACTCATTTTAGGTATAATTAGCCTAAAAGTCAATACAATTCAGTACAATTTAATTGACAAGGGGTGTGATTCTGCTACAATATTTAAACTATGATACATCTCAATGAGGAGAAACGGCAAACAGAAGGTTTGTCGATACAAAAGGCAAAGGCGCCTGGCAAAGTACATATACCCCTGTCGCAGCATATGGGAAAAATCTGTCAGAGCGTGGTCAAAGCAGGCGACCCGGTAAAAACCGGACAGTTGATCGCGACTTTGAGCGAGAAGGCGCTATTTTCGCCGATACACAGCTCCGTTTCAGGAAAAGTAAAATCCATAAATGACTATCCGCACCCCGTGCTGGGAACGTGCAAAGCCATAGCCATAGAATCCGACGGTTTAGACACCCCCGCAGATTTTATATCCCGCAAAAAAGACGAGATTGAAAAATTATCCGCCGATCTTATCCGCACGATAATATTCGACGCCGGCATAGTAGGCATGGGCGGAGCAAGCTTTCCTACCCACATCAAACTCTCCCCTCCCAAGCCGGTAGACAGTTTAATACTGAACGGCGCTGAGTGCGAGCCATATCTTACGAGCGACAGCCGCCTGATGATAGAAAAGACCAAAGAGATACTGCTGGGACTTGAGGTTATAGCCAGGTGCACCGGTGTAAAGAAGGTATATATCGCCATCGAGGACAATAAGCCCGAGGCAATAAAGCATTTTAAAGACGCGATAGGCGGCAGGAAATACATAATACGCGTAATAAAATCGGCCTACCCCCAAGGCGGCGAAAAACAGCTGATCAAAGCGGTATTAAAGCGCGAGGTGCCTTCCGGTAAACTGCCGTTTGACGTAGGCGCGCTGGTGCAGAATGTGGCTACCACCTACGCGGTGTATGAAGCGGTATATCTGGGTAAGCCGTTATACGAAAGGGTTGTAACTGTGACCGGCGACTGCCTTGAACGCCCTGCTAATTTATTAACGCGTATCGGCACGCCGATAAAAGAACTTATAGAACAATGCGGCCCGTTAAAGAAAGAGCCAAAAAAGATCGTATTCGGCGGGCCTATGATGGGTATAGCCCAGTACAGCCTTGAAGTCCCCGTAATAAAAAGCACTAACGGCATAATTTTGCTTTCGGAAGGTGAAATTGATGCGGCTAAAGAGAGGCTTTGCATACGCTGCGCACGCTGCGTAGAGTACTGCCCGCTCGGACTTATGCCATGCATGATGAGTTTAGCTTCGGAAAAAGAAAAGTGGGATCTGGCTAAGGCCTACGGATGTTTGGAATGCATGGAGTGCGGCGCCTGTAATTATGTCTGCCCGCAAAAACGGAATATCGTACAAGCCATCAAATACGCCAAAACAAGGATACCTAAATGAAAGAGCTGGTAAGATACGGTTTTATTTTGGGCATTATATGTTTCCTGGCTAGCGGCATATTGGCTGTAGTCAACGCCGTTACTGAGCCGCGTATCGAGATTGAAAAGGAAAAAGAGGAGCGCCTTGCCTTAAAGGAAGTCATGCCTGACTCCGGCAATTTCGAGCCGGTATCGAAAGACGGCGAGTTTCTCTATTATAAAGCTTATGATAGCTCAGGGCGCCTAAACGGGTTTGTAGTGAAATCTGAGAGCAAGGGATATTCTTCTGATATTGAAGCCATGGCAGGACTCGGGCTTAATCTCGAAATCACAAACGTCAAAATCCTTTCTCAAAATGAGACGCCGGGGCTGGGGACAAGAGTTACCGAACCAAAGTTCCTTGGCGAGTTCAAGGGAAAAGACCTCGCTTCCCTTAGCGAAGTGGATACCATAACCGGAGCTACGATCTCCTCAAGCGCTGTCATAAATTCAGTAAAAGATAAGATATCGGAACTTAAGGAAACATTATTAAAGGAAGTAAAAAATGCAAAATAGGCTGATAGTAAGCGCGTCCCCGCATATACACGGCGGGGAGACGGTATCAAAAGTAATGTGGGCTGTATTTTTAGCTCTCATTCCTGCCGGTATTGCCGGCGTGGTAATATTCGGCATGCCCGCATTAAAGGTCATTATGGTATCAATATTAAGCTGCATCATAAGCGAGGCATTAATACAGAAGCTGACTAACCGAAAAATTACTATTACCGACGGCTCTGCGGCGCTTACAGGGCTTCTTTTAGCGTACAATCTTTCCGCAAGCGTTCCTTTATGGATACCCGTAGCCGGCGGATTTTTTGCTATAGCGATTTGCAAACAGGTATTCGGCGGTTTGGGGGCCAATATATTTAACCCGGCGCTCGGTGCCCGCGCATTTCTTTTGGCATCCTGGCCCAAACAGATGACTGAATTCCCAAAACCGTTAAGTGTGGACGCCATAACATCCGCCACGCCTCTTGTAATGTTTAAAGAGGGCAAAGTTCAGGCATTATCCCAGTTGGATCTTACATATTTTGATATGTTTTTAGGTAAACGCGGCGGTTGTATCGGCGAAATATGCATCGCGGCGCTTTTAATCGGCGCGGCTTACCTTTTATTGAAAAAATATATCTGGTGGCAAACGCCGTTTGGTTTTATATTGACGCTCGGATTTTTAAGCTGGGTCTTCGGCGCCCAGGGATTTTTTAAAGGCGATTTCTTATTCAGCATCATGTCGGGAGGTTTAGTGTTGGGGGCATTCTTCATGGCGACTGATTATGTAACTTCGCCGATGACAAAACAAGGACAGCTTATATTCGGCATCGCCTGCGGAGCTATCGCTTTTGTCATACGCCGGTTCGGCGGCTACCCCGAAGGCGTCTCCTATGCCATTTTAATAATGAACGTTTTTGTGCCTCTGATTGACAGGTATGTAAAACCAAGACCCTATGGGTCCTCATCTAACCTGGTTAGACTAACCAGGTTAGAAACATAATAAAAGATGAAACGGTTAATACGCGAATTCACAAAGGGCATTACGGTTGAAAACCCGACGTTCGGGATGATACTGGGCCTCTGCCCCACTCTTGCGGTTTCCACATCCGTGCAAAACGCTATCGGTATGGGAGTTGCGGCCACTTTTGTGCTGGTAGGTTCAAACACAATAATCTCGTCGCTGCGCCATTTTATACCCGGCAAGATACGCCTGCCGGCTTTTATAGTGGTAATAGCGACATTTGTAACGATATGCGAGCTTGTCCTGAAGGCATATTTTCCGGCTTTGGATGAATCGCTCGGCATTTTCGTGCCGCTCATAGTGGTAAATTGCATAATCCTCGCGCGGGCAGAGGCATTTGCCTCCAAAAATCCTATTTTACCTTCTGTCTTTGACGGCTTGGGCATGGGCGCGGGCTTCACTCTTGCGTTAGTCTTGATCTCCTCTATACGCGAGTTGATGGGCTCGGGCAGCATAATGGGAATAAAATTATTAAATAACTTCGAGCCTGTGATAATGATGGTATTGGCGCCGGGCGCCCTTCTGACACTGGGCCTTCTTATAGGCCTGACGAATTTAATGCGGCAAAAACGGATGGAAAGGGCCGGAAAGTAATGGAAATAGGTAAATTAATATCCATAGCGATAAGCATGATCTTCATAAATAATTTTATCCTATCTAAATTCCTGGGATTGTGCCCCTTCCTCGGCGTATCAAAAGATATGAAGCCGGCTATATCAATGGGCTTTGCGGTCATATTCGTAATGACGTCCTCGGCCATTATAACATGGGGGCTTTATAATTTTATACTTATCCCTTTCCGCATAGAGTACCTCAGGACAATAAGCTTCATACTCGTCATAGGGGCATTTGTCCAATTCGTAGAAATGGTCATACGCAAGACCTCTCCTCCTTTATACAAAGCTCTGGGCATATATCTACCTCTCATAACCACAAATTGCGCTGTCCTGGGCGTTACCGTCCTTAACTCAAACGACTTTTTCTCTTCCGGAGGCGCTGTGGCGGGAAGCTTTGTTTACGCCGTATGTCAGGCGTTCTTCGCCGGCATAGGATTTATGCTGGCGCTTATAATGATGTCGGGCATAAGAGAGCGCCTTGAATTGATAGATGTACCGGAAAGCCTTAAGGGCATCCCCATAGCATTTATCGTGGCTTCGCTCATGAGCCTGGCCTTCATGGGATTTAGCGGATTTAAATTATGAACCCTATGGATATAATAATTCCTGTTTTGACCCTGACGATTTTGGGTGTGGCCTTCGGCATCGGGCTTGCCATGGCCTCAAAGAAATTCTGCATCCTCATGGACCCGCGCATAGAAGAGATATACAAGCATCTACCCGGAGCAAACTGCGGGGCATGCGGCGCGGGCGGCTGCATGGGTTTTGCGGAAGCGCTTATCCACGGTACCTGCACCATAGATCGCTGCTCAGGTATTAAAGAAGAGGCGCAGAAAGAGATATCGAATATTTTAGGCATAGAATTAAAGGCAAGGATAAAGCAGGTTGCGATACTCCATTGCCACGGCGGGAACAAAAGGGCAAAGGATAAGTTTATCTACGCGGGGATCGAGGATTGCACCGCCGCAAATCTCGTGATGGGCGGGCCCAAGGCGTGCCGATACGGCTGCATAGGCTACGGAAGCTGCGTAGAAGTGTGTTCGTTTGGCGCCATAACCATGAACGATGAGGGGCTGCCTGTCGTAGATGAAGAAAAATGCACCGCGTGCGGAAACTGCATCCTTGTCTGTCCAAATAAATTATTCACACTTGAGCCTACCTCGAAGATTTACTCTATACGCTGCAAATCGCTCGATATGGGAAAAGCTGTTATGGATGCCTGCTCAGTGGGCTGTATCGGATGCCGGAAGTGCGAGAAGGCCTGCCCTGTAAATGCCATAAAGATAATAGACAATTTAGCCGTGATTGATTATGAGATCTGCAATAACATGGGGAAATGTTTCGAGGCCTGCCCTACCAAAACTATTGGCCGAAAGAAGAAATAAATTTCTTGTAGACCTTCCATATAGATACAAAAATCAGTATTATCCCAAAAAGTATCGCGTAGCGCACTTTAAGCTTGTCGATCGGCACGGTGATCTTATAACCCTCTTTTAATATAACCAGGCTGTTTGCGTGAATATCCAGGTCCCCGCCATGTTCACTACAGCTGCGGTTAAACGTGCCCTTCACTTCTATTAAATCGCCTATTTGATTATAAGCGCCCTTATTCGCAATATCTTTTACAAGGCCCTTAGGCGCCCATATCCCTATAGCGGTAGCAGCGTCTTTGACATTTACCCAGACATGTTCGCCGCGCGCCATTATGTCGCCTATGACCTCGCCCTCATATGCCACGGTTTTTCCGTCGTACCCTACCGCATCGTCGATAAGCTCGACGCTGGAGACTGGCTCGGCATGACATATAGCCGAAAATATAAACAATAAGCTGATAGCTGATAGCTGATAGCTGATAGCTCTTTTCATAATCATTTCCCCTTTACAGCAGCTATAAAAAACCCTGCCAAAGTAAATATGGCAACAAATTCAAGCCTGCCCGCCCACATCTGAAACATATAGGTTATCTTCAATAAAGTCGGCATGCTCGCGGCAGTTATGCCGCAGGAAAGCCCGACATTGGCAGAGGCGGATGTCGATTCGAACAAAGAGTCAAGAAAAGGATAGCCCAGGCACATACCCACAATAGCGCCGCCGACATAAAGCGCAATATACGCCAAAGTAATAAGGCAGGCGGATCGCACCTGTTTATCCCCTAAAACAATTTCCTTTATATGATGGAATTTCCCGACAACGACTGCGCTTTCCGGCAGGATTATGCGCCGTATATCGTGAGCCATCGCCTTAAATATAATGCCCAGCCTGAGCGCCTTGATACCGCCCGTCGTAGAGCAGGTGCTTCCGCCGAATGCCATAGCGATGGTAATGCCTATTAGCGCCAGCGGCCCCCACTCTTTTATGAACTGTTTTGCGTAAATAGTCATATAGCCCGTACCGCTGTGGCTTGATATCAGCTGGTAAAATCCTTTACGGAAAAACGCTATCGCATGGGGATAGGTATCAAACTGTTTTAACCCGAAGGCCGTAATGATGAAGGTCGCCATAATCGTTATGAAAAGCGTGGTCGTCTCTATATTGCGCCTTATTTCCGCTTTGTTACCGGACCATATAGCATAGTGGAGTTTAAAATTAAGGGCACCAAGAAGCATTATCACTATCGTGGTTATTTCAAATAAAAAACTGTGGTAGTAGAGAATACTCTGCGACTGCGGCGTAAACCCTCCGGTATCAAAGGCCGCAATAAATATGCACACCCCGTGGAAAAGGGAATTTTTCAAAGGTATACCTTCGTAAAATGCGACAAACGTCAAGACTGATGTTCCCAATATAAGATACGTTATGCTGACCAGCCAGATAAACCTTGCGGTAGATATAACGTTCGGCAATATGCGCTCTTCTCTTGCCTCTCCCGCGTATATACTGAAAGCGCCTGCGGCGCCGCGCACCAAAAATGAGAGCGCGACTATGACTATACCTTGGCCGCCTATGAACATAATAAGATGCCGCCATAGATTGTGCGAATAAGACAGGTGGTCAAGGTTTTGGATCAGCGTCAGGCCTGTAGTGGCGAATCCGCTCATAGCGTCAAAGCAGGCATCAAGGTACGATTTGAAATGGCCGCTCAAATAAAGAGGTATAGCGCCAAGAAACATAGCGACTAACCAGCTCAAAGATACTATGACCATGCCATGCATCCATTTGGGATCGCGTTCGGTATGGCACAATATAGTCAAGAGCATACCCAAGCTTAGAGTAAGAGATATGGAAATAAGAAAGTCTAATGAAGGGTTCGTCTCTCCGTAGGCAAGGCCGAGTGCAAGGGGAATCAGCATCATTACGCCTAAACCGAATGCTATTTTCCCTAAATAATAACCTATGATCTTGAAGTCTTCTTTTTGGGGTCTTGGGATCATACTTTCAGCCGGATTTTTTTGGTTACATTGTAAATAGCGTCGAGATGAAAAAACAAATGAGCATAATGAATAAGATGGCGCTCACTTCAATAGTTATGCCTATAATCGCCTGCACAATCGGATTTTTCATTAGATCTTCCCTACAAACAGTTCAAGAAGCTGCTGTTTATTTTCTACAAGGGTAAGCGCTATTATATCGTCACCGGCTTTTAAAACGGTCTTTCCTTTGGGTATAACGACATCGCCCGCGCGTATGATAGAAACAAGGACTGAATCGGAGGGAAGGGTTATCTCCTGCACCATTTTGTTTATGACAGGCGAATCTTTGGGAAGATCCACGCGCACTATGGCGAGCTTGCCTCTATTGAAACTCATAAGGTTTACAAAATCCGCGAAAGATACTTCTTCTTCTATGATCTTCGCCAGAATCCTTGTCGCATCTATGGGGATATCTATGCCAAGCTCCGCAAAGGTCCGCTCATTCTTTGGATCGTTGACCCTGGCGACGGTCCTTTCTACGCCAAATCTCTCTTTGGCAAGCTGGCATATGACAAGGTTATCTTCGTCGTCGCCCGTAACTGCCGCAACGACGTTCGCGCGCGAAATACCCGCATCTTCAAGAATCTTGAGCTCGCAAGCGTCGCCGTTTATAACCAGGAAATTGTTGTCTTTGGCTATTTCATCGCATACGGCTTTACTTTTGTCTATTACAGCCACCGTGTGCTTGTCTGTGCAAAGTTTCCTGGCAAGAAAGTATCCTACCTTCCCTCCGCCAATTATGACTATATACATATATTACCCCGCGCTCGTTTATACGATACCGAATCTCTTCCTTATTCTGTCAAGGCTTGCTATCTTAATTACGGCAAGGAGCGTATCGCCGATTTTGACATTTGTATTCAATTCGGGTATTATAATGCCTTCTACTCTCTTTACGATTGTAACTATAAGCTCGCCGGGGACATTTATTTCTCCTACTGCCTTTCCCTGCAAGTCCTTATTCACTTCTATTTCTAAAACGCCTAATTCGCCACTTTCTATAAGATAGCTCGAAAATTTTGATTCAACTACCTTGTCCCTTATCATAGCGGCGAAAAGTATAGTACCGCTTATAACGTCTAATCCCAGCGCCTTATAAATATTGGCTCTGTTCGGATCGTAAACCCTCACTATGACTTTAGGGACGTTAAATATCTTCTTGGCGACCTGAGCGGCAACAAGGTTTGTATTGTCGCCGTTTGTAACGGCGCAGAATGCCTGGGCCTGAGTAATGCCGGCCGCCTTAAGCGAATCTATATCAAAGCCGTTGCCTACCAGCGTAATGCCGTTAAATGTCCTCCCAAGGCGTTCAAAGCTGGTGGGATTCCTGTCTATTACGACGACATTGTGGCCTTCGCTTGATAGAAGCTTCGCAAGCTCAGAGCCCACCCTGCCGCAACCTAAGATTATGACGTACATTGACCCCCCTCAATATTAGGATATAATATACCATATGAATCTGGCGATGTCAATAATAGTGAAACTAAGCACTTCTATCTGATGATAAGGTTAGCATGCCCGCAGCAGACAAGATTGAAAATTTCGTTGTTTCATCCCGCCCTTCCTGTTATAATGAGCGGGATGAAAGACCTCATTAAAAAAATCCCAAAAGAAAAGGCCTTTATTATTTATCTTTTGAGAAATAGCATCTATGATTCCTTTGACCTACCAAGTCATCGTTTTATTAAGCAGGATATAGATTGGACGGCGGTATTGAGTGCTGCTATTTCCTATAAAATTGAGCCACTTATATATTACGAATTAAATAAACGTTATGGCATCAATTCTTCTCTACCCTCACCCGTAATAAACGCTCTTACGAGCTACTATGAAAAAACTTTAAAAAAGAATACCCTCCTTTGGCAGGAATTCTGCAGAATTACAGATACTCTGCGCGAAAAAGAAATAGACTATCTTCCATTAAAAGGTATTATTCTGATAAAGACAGTCTATTCCAACATAGGTATAAGAAAAATGTCTGATATTGACATCTTAATAAGAAGTAAGGATGTTGATGTTGTAACAAACGATCTCCTCCGCTTGGGCTATAAGAAAATTCGCGATGACGCAAAAAACCATTATACGTATATAAACGACACTATCAGTAATGATAAAATAGAAGTGGATGTCCATACAAAATTCAGGTACGGCGTAGACAAAAACTCCTTACCTTCTGAAATCTGGCAAAAGAAAAAAAGCTATACGATCGACGGGAAGGAAACGGGCGTCCCATCGCCGGAGGATCTTTTTTTATGCCTGGCATCGAATATATGTTATCGCCGCCTCCTGAAAAACCTATATGATATGGCGTCATTACTTCAAAAATATAAAGGAGATTTCGACTGGGACTACGTTTTGAAGGAAGCTGGAAAAGATGGTTATCTTAGAACATGTGCCTTCTTCGCTCTTTTCTGTTTAAAAAAATTATTAAATACAGATATATATGATGCCCATATTAACAAGATCAAAATAAATTACCTGCGGCAGATAACCATCGAGTATGTCCTGACAAAACGCCTTACATCGGAAAGCTATGCCGTTCTAGAACGTAGATTCAAGCTATTGCGCTACGTTATTTTCCCGGGGGAGATCAAACTGTCGGCTGTTATGCTGCACCATAGAATAGCTAACGGCAGACACCTGAAGGAAACGGTGGATTTGAAACTGGGCCTTTCAGATAATAAACAGGTACGTTTCAGGGGCATGAAGATACTGATCAGGAATATTATATTTTCCTTTATTATCTCCTACAAGGTCCTGAGATTCTATTTAATAAAGAAGCCCTTAAGAAGCATCTGCGGGACACAGTTGCAGTAATTTTAGTCTGAACGCAACAACCTTTCTTATCTCTTGCTGCGTTTCGGTGATCGAGCCGTTAGAATTAACGATAACGATGTCGCGTTCTGTGCTTAAACGCAAAAAATGCTTTCTCAGATTCGCCAAAAACCGTATATCTCTTTCATGGCAAGAAGTAGGTTTATTCCTGTTTTGTATCCGCCCTATGGCAATTTCCTCCGCGGCATCCAGTAAAATGCTCAGGTCCGGTTCTCTCGCAAATTCATAGACATGCGTAATCCAGTTATAGTCAACATTCATCGCCGCGGCATAGGCAATATTTGAGTAAAAATACCTGTCTGCTATTATCGTCTTATCCGCCGCCATGGCGGGATTTAATCTTGCGCTCACAAGTTCCGCTATATCCGCCGCCCATAGTAAAGACGCGACGGAATGGTTAAGCCCGCGAATAAGCCCAGATCGGCCCAGCTGATGTATGAACCGGCCTATCGGCCTGTCACCGGGTGCTACCAGTAACAAGGCATCGCTGCGCGTCTGAGACAGGTAGTCATAAAGAAGCTTTGCCTGAGTCGTTTTTCCGCTTCCGTCAATTCCGTCTATAGATATCAGAAATCCGCCCATCTGTCAAATTCCGCCTTCCCTCTGCCCTAATATTCGCTATAGGGCTTTCCGTTAACATCATTACCGGTTAAATTAACATGAACCTTTTTACCGATATTGTCCCAGTACCAACCACCGGAATTTCCCTGATAATTTACCACTTTCCTTGACCCTGTTACCCCGTCCTCCGGTATGCCCTGAATATGTACGCGTCCGCTGGGGGAGGTTCCGTCCGCCAAATTGGATAGATCGGTGCGTGGGCATCGTTTTTCCATCGCATAAAAACTAATAACGGCTTTGCGGAGGTTTTCCAGGTTGATCTTGGTAATGGCAACTGCTAACTGCTTATCTACTTTACGCCTGTCATGCGCGAATTTGACGAAAATCCCGATAATTAAAACTCCGAGAATAACGGCAATCACAATCATCCTTATCGCGGCGAAGCCTTTTTCAGTGTTAATAAACAGCTTGTTCACCATTTGCCACCTTTTCTTTCAGCAATAAGTAGATATCTTTTATTTTTGAAGTGCTGCTACTCCACAGGTATCCTTTCAGCACTTCTGTAACTTCGGATGATAAATACCGTGTTTTGAGAATAGCGTCGGCGAAGCGGTTCAGGCTGCTTACCGTAACAAACGGCTTTAAGTCGCCATATCCCCTCATGCCGAATTCGGTAGACACAACCGGCAGATTATAGGTAAGGTAATCAAGGACCTTTAAAGACGTCCCGCCTCCCTGTGTAACGGGGTTTATGGCCGCGGTCGAGACTGCCGCGTATGATTTAATGTCGCCGCCGTCCGCGTTTATAAATACATTATCTATTTTATACTTTTTGAACCTTTTTCCGCAAGTGCCTTTTATAATAAAAGCGCATTCTCTTTTAAGCTGTGAGGCCAGCTTATCTAATATAAACCTGACCGCGACCCGGTTGTGCTCCACATCGCTTCCGGAAAAAAGTATCCTCCTATCAAACTGAGAGAGCCTGGGAAATTTCTTTATTATATCATCTTCTATTCCGCTATGATTTGAAACCTGCTTAACACCGTTTGGTATGACCGAAATCTTGTCCTTCTCGGCACCATAAAGCGCTACGAACCTGTTCTTGTCCTCTTCCGAACAGGTAAATATTCCGGCGGAACGCAGGATAAGCTTTTTTTCAAGGTCATATATCCTGTTTAACGCCAGTTTGTTCGCGAACGCAGTGCGGCATTCCGACTTTACATAATCATATTCAACATTATGGGCGTCATAAATGACTATTTTTTGTGACGGCAGATGATCGAGTAGATCGGCAAAACTGGCATGCTCGAACTGATATATGTCAAATGCTCTAAGATATTCCCTTATAAAAAACCTGTAACCGGGGTGAAATGAGACAATATACTGAAAGGGCAGAAATCTGTAAGCGCATAAAGCAAAAATGCTGGACAACGGATAATTTACCGAACATATCCTCAGTCTGTCGTTTATCACTATGGTACTGCGCTTACGTATCTTGATGAAGGGGTCAATCACGGTTACTTCAAAGTCATATTCCGAAAGATTGCGCGCTATTTCAAAAATCCGTATCTTTCCGCCTGAATGGACCGGAAACAGTGAGTAAGGGGATACTATTAATATTTTTATCTTATTGCTCATTATGCTGTTAATCGCTTTGTTAATAGCCTACTATAACGGCGGTGGACGGTCAACAAGAATAACCCGTCAATACTCCTCTTTTGCCGTTAAATATGAAGTTACGACAGTATCCGTAGCCCCTTCCTCACGAATCGTTCCGTGGTCAACCCAGATAGCCCGGTCAGATACCCCTCTGACATCATTCATATTGTGCGACACGAAGATAATGGTCTTGCCTTCTTTTTTAAACTGACCTATTTTCCGAAAGCATTTTTCCTGGAATTCCTGATCCCCCACAGCCAGGATTTCGTCAATCACCAGGATATCGCTGGGCATATGGATAGCTATGGAAAAAGAGAGGCGCGAACACATGCCGCCGGAGAATTTTTTTATAGGCATCTCTAAGAACTCTTTTAATCCGGAAAAGGCGATTATATCTTCAAACGCCCTTTCTCGGTTCTGCTTTTTCAGACCGAACACCGATATCAGCAGGAATACGTTTTCCCGCACATTTAAAAGGGGGTTTAAGCAGCTTTCCATAGTTATCAGGGGTACGACCCTGCCTTTTACCGTAAGCGCCCCCTTTGTGGGATAGATTATCTTTGAGATAAGTTTTATTATTGTCGTCTTCCCGGCGCCGTTCGGGCCGATTATGCTCACGGTTTCGCCCTGTTTAACGGAAAAGGATATGCCTCTGATGGCCCAAAAAAGGTCGGATTTGGCAAAGAAAAACTCCCTTTTATGGTATTGCTTCCAAATTTCTGCAAATTCTATCGCGTTCATATTAAATGATATCCGCCAGATCGCGTTCCAGCTTTTTAAAAAACCAATATCCGAGTACAAACACAGCCAAAGACACAAAAAATGAAATTGAGATACAATAAAAGTCCGGCGCGGTATTATGGATCAGGATTTTTCTGTAGCTATCCAGTATCCCGGCCATGGGGTTTAATAAATAAAAAAAGCGGTACTTTTCCCCTATCATATCGAGTGAATAAGCTACGGGAGAAATTAACATCCAGGCCTGAATAATGACTGTAAGCGAGCTCTGAATGTCCCTTAAATACGCGTTCGAGATCGACAAAATGAAGGCCATGCCGAAAGTAAAAAGAAGCTGGATTAAAAATACGGGAATAAGGTATATTGCGCTGATCCCTATACTGATATGATACATAGCGAACATAACGGCGAGTATAAATATGGTGATCGCGAAATCAAGCAAGTTCGCCATTACCGACGAGATGGGTATGGTTATCCTGGGGAATCTCAGCCGGGTGATCAGATTATAATTTGATATCAGAGAATTGCATGAAAGGACCAGGCAGCCTGCAAAAAAAGACCACGGCACCAAAGCCACAAAATTAAAAACCGGATAAGGCACGCCTTCGGAAGAAAATCCGGCCACGCGGGAAAAGATAAAAACGAAAATGACCATGGTAAAAAGAGGATTGACTGCCGCCCAAGCAGCCCTTAAATACCTCTGCTTATAACGCTGTTTCAATTCTTTTAGAGCCAACGCAATGATCAGATCCCGCCATTTGACCGACTCTTTAAATATCCGGACCATAGTATCTACTGCCATGTTCCCAGTACAAGTTTTCCCCATATTTTCATATACTCTACTATCAGCATCAACAAGCGAAATATCTTCTATATTATTATAACTCCGATGCATAGCTAGTGTCCAATACTTTTATATCCTTTAAATCCCGTTGTTTTTCCGCGGTGTGCCTGATATAATAAGACAGGAAACACTTAAAGATATGAAACTCATTGTCCAGATACCCTGTCTAAACGAAGAAGAAAGCATCGCCCGGACCATAAGGGACATCCCCCGATGTATTCCCGGTGTTGATAGGGTAGAAGTATTGGTTATTGACGACGGCTCGAGTGACAGAACCGCAGAAATAGCCATAGATAACGGCGCGGACCATATCGTATGCCTTGATAAGACCAGGGGTCTCGGGGAGGCCTTTTTATCCGGCATAAAAACAGCTCTGGCGCTCGGGGCGGATATAATCGTAAATACGGACGGGGATAACCAGTACAGGGGGAAAGATATCCCCGGGATTATTAAACCTATCCTCGAAAAAGAGGCAGAAATCGTAATCGGCGACCGTCGCGTCAGAACTATGAAGCAGTTCAGCCCCCTTAAAAGACAATTACAGATCCTGGGCAATTTTGTGGTTCGCAGGGCTTCGGGCACCCCTGTTTATGATGCTACCAGCGGCTTCCGGGCTATAAGCAGAGAAGCGGCACTAAAGCTCAATCTTAAGGCCAAATTCTCGCACACCATTGAAACTATACTCTTTGCCGCCAGAGAGAATATTACCCTGACTACAATACCCATAGAAACAAACCTGACACTGCGGCCTTCGCGCCTTGCTCCCAACATGTGGAGTTTTATAATCCATTCTATAGCTCCTATTATCCAAACATACTTTTTCCGTAGGCATAATGCTTAAGAAATTCTCCGAAAAATCTATATATATTCCGCTCCTTCTCGCGATTATACTCATTTACAGCTTCGGCATACGGAATATAGGCTTTCGCCAGCCCCACCACGCCACTTTTGACGAGATCCTTTACCTGCGTCTGGGGGAGCAGTTAAAAGAAGATCCGACGGATTACATTCCGGAGGTGGACGCACAGCTCAAACAGCAGCACCGGATGCCGGCTTATATAAACAGGCCCATATTTAAACATCCACCTCTCTTTCCGTGGTTAATATCGCTCACTTATCTCGCGGGAGAGGCCGATATCTTTGGCTCTATGCCCGCAATTCTGGCGCCGCTCTTATCCGGGATCTTAATCATCGTATTTACTTTCGTCTTAGCGGCAAAACTCTACGACTACCGCGTAGGGCTCCTCGCCGCGTTTTTTCTGAGCATAGACCCGATACACTGGATATGCTCCGAAAAGATATGGATGGAGACGACCCTGACACTGTTTATGCTCCTTGCGCTGCTGTTCTTCTTCTGCGGAATCGTCCAGTCGGATAAATTGCTGCTCTTAAGCGGGATATTTGCCGGTCTGGCCCTTCTTACAAAATATACGGGATTGATCTCGCTTATTTCTATATTCATATTCGCCGTCCTCTTCGACGAAAAGCTCATTTACAGGCGGAATTTCTGGTTTATATTTATTATTGCGGCGGTGATATTCTCGCCGTGGATTTTGTGGAATTACAAAGTTTACGGAAGCTCTTTTCTCCGTGATATGATCTTTGTCCACAGTGAATTTTACAAATTCCTGAATTATAAAGTTCTCATCGCCTCTTTGTCCGTCATAGCGGCCATTATATTACTGCTTACTACAAGGCTTATTGGCCATAGGCCCGGTTTTAAACGCGCCCCATTTGCGCTATGGGCAGTGATTATCACTCTCTTTGCTGCAATGGCTCTCTTCTGCCCGTCTTTCCGCGCGGCGGCGGAGAATGCATTTATATATAACCGGCTGCCGCAGACGGGTTATGAAATCGGCATGTTTGCCGGAGAGCCATGGACCTTCTATTTTGGCAGGCTGCTCGAGTTATCGCCTCTATATCTCTTATCTTTTATATCCATGGTACTTTTTTCGTTAGGGGGCAGCCGGGAGGATCTACTATTGATACTTAGCGCATCTTTAATGATGTTCTTTTTTGTGATATGGGGCAATTATCAGTCGCGCTATCTACTGCCCGTCATACCTATTTTTCTTATGCTCGCCGGCCGCTTAGTGATATGGGTGTGGGATAGATCAAATACTGTATGCCGCGTACTCTTTCTGGCTATAATAGGGTATTTTATTATAAAGACCGCAAATGTGGATATCCACATTGCGCTACCGAACAGCGTAATCTATTTTTAGACCGAAGGTACTATGAAGATATCGATAATAGGCCCGACGCATCCTTATAGAAGCGGAATAAGCCATTACAACACCCTTTTATGCGACGAGCTGAAGAGGTACCACGACATCTCACTTTACAGCTTCAGCCGGCAATATCCAGGGTTTCTTTTTCCCGGCACATCAGATATCGATACGATAAGCCGTTTTCAGTTAAAAGAGGACCGCGCTCAATACACCATAGACTCTCTCAACCCTGTGACATGGTTTTCCACGTTGCATAAGATCAGAAAGGATTCTCCGGATTTGATAATAGCCCATTGGTGGACGACTTTCTGGGGGCCTTTATATATTACATTACTTCCTATTCTTAAAAAGATGACCGGTGCAAAGATCCTTCTTATATGCCACAATGTGGAAGACCACGAGAACTCATCCTTCAAGCGCCTGATAGCTAAAAAGGTCTTCCCCGTTGCGGATTTTCATATAGTCCACTCCGAAGAATGTAAAAACAGGCTGGCGAAAATGCTGCCGGGTACCAATGCCGAAAAGGTATTCCACCCCTTATACAGCGTATTTAACAGGAATAGAATAAGCCCGGAAAAAGCCAGGGAAAGATTAAAACTCTCCGGTAACGTCATGCTCTTCTTCGGTATTATCAGAAAATATAAGGGGCTCCGTTATCTTCTGGAGGCAATGCCGTTCATTCTGAAAAAAACTGACCTCACGCTTATAATAGCCGGGGAATTCTGGGAAGGTAAGGATTATTACCTGCATTTAATAAAGGAAAAGGGGTTAACAGATAAAATCAGAGTCATTGACCGGTTCATCCCTAACGAAGATATAGAAATATATTTTAAGGCGGCCGATGCCGTAGTCCTGCCTTATGTAAAAGGTACCGGTAGCGGCGTAGCGCAGCTTGCACTTGCCTTTGGGGTGCCTATTATAGCCACAAAGGTAGGTTCCCTTCCTGAAATCGTGGAAGACGGAAAGACCGGTTACCTGGTGGAACCGGAAAATCCGGAGGAACTGGCTGATAAAGTAATTAAATATTTCAAATCCGGCAAAAAGGATCATTTTGTAAAAAACATGGGGCAGGGTAACCGAATATATTCCTGGAAAAGGCTGAGAGAAGCCATTGAAAGCCTGCTATGAAGCTTGAAAACTTATCATTAGAAAACAGGTTCCTGATCGACTTCCTGAAAGCGGGCCTTGAGCAGGATCCGTCTTTCCTTGATTCTTACAATCCATCGAAGTTAAATTGGGATGTTATTTTCGAAAAAGCCCTCAGGCACCGCATAGCCCCCTTCTTCTCTTTCGTAATACGGCAGACTGCCCGGGAATTCTCCGTCCCGGGCTCCGCCAAAGAGTTATTTCATAAGATATATAAACAGAGCATGGAGAGAAATCTCTTTATATATAAAACGGCAGAAAAGATTACGGATGGCTTTAAGGAATATAAGATCCCGCTTATGTTTATAAGAGGGCCTATTTTAGGTAAAGATTTATATCCGGATATAGCCCTGCGCCCGATGGCCGACCTTGACCTCCTTATCAAAAAAGATGATATTCCTAAAGCACATGATGCGCTTAACCGGCTGGGTTACCAGAACTTTATATCTTCATACGAGCCTCAGCGAATATACATAAATGAAAATATAGAATTACTGCTGGAGATAGAGCTGAATTGGGATCTGGAGCCCGGTTTCGGAAAAGATAAGGATCTGCTGGCGCTGGAACCCGAGTTTCTGTTGATACATTTATTGGTACACCTGAATAAACATATAAGGCGCGGCGAAACAAAGCTGATCTGGTTCTGTGATATTTATCTGTTCATAAAACGATACGGGCATACTATGGACTGGGAAGGCTTCTCAGGCATGATAAAAAATATGCGGCTTGAAAAGCATACTTATGAGATCCTCTATTTACTAAAAGAATGGTTTGGCATTTCTTATCCTGATTGCGTGGAAAACGGCGTTAAAACAATCAGGCACTTTTATACTGAATATGATATATTTAATCCCGACTCAAAGCACAGAATGATTTATATAAAAAGGCCCGGGCTCAGGGTGCTTTTTCCGGATAAGAAATTTATGGCGAGATTCTACTCTGAGGACGGAAAGAGCTTCAGTTACTTCTTTTATCTTCTCAGGCTTTACAGGGGAGCTGTCATGGCATTTAATACGCTCTCACGAAAACTTACGCGATAAACCTCCTTTACCTCCCTGAAAAGTAATCTATATAATTCGCAAACCATATTCATCCCTTTTATACGTGAAAAAACCATATCGTCAAAGAGGCCCGCGATCCTTACTACCGGGCAACCCCTCAAATAGCAAAAATCACGTACCGCGCAACTCCTGCAGATACCATTGGAATAATTTTCGGTAAATCCGGGCAATATCTTCCTGTAAAAACATTCTTCTCCGCCCAGTCTTACGGTATCATCGACACGGCCTATGCAGAAATTATCGTCTGCCAGCGAGGAAAGCCCCAGGCAGGGATAGACCTTACCTGAGGGCGAAACCGATATGGCCCTTTCCCTGCGCAGTGTCGAACAGACAATACGCTCAAAATCAGACGGCGTATCTATCTCACGGCGCCTCTCAAGAGTCTTGACCATAAAATCGATCAGAAATATATCCATGCCGCCGTTGGGGCGCATATTATCAAAGTAAAAATGCGCCAGTCTCCTCAACTGGTCACTGGCGGTATCCACGCCGTTTTTCGTCCACCCCTGCTGTGTAACGGCAAATTGTAATATAAGTTTTTTGCATCCGAGAGAGTTTAAAAACGCGATATTTTCCATTAACCTGCCTGCGGTTTCAGATGAAACAACAAGGGAAAACACCGTATTCATGTCTACTAATCTATCGATATATTTGATGGTATCCTTAAAGGTTCCTCTTCCGTCTTTATACTTCCGGTGACAATTATGGCTTTCCTCGGTACCATCCAGGCTGATAGTAAGGCATACCTCGGGATGCTTTTCTATAAAGTCCAGTTTTTTATCGTCAAATAAAGTGCCGTTTGTAATGATGCTGAAAGAAAGCAGCTGATCTTTATTGGCGCGCGGCTTACAGTATTCCACTGCTTCTTTTATCAGGTCAAACCGCAGCATGCTTTCGCAACTAAAGAAATCTATGTGCAAAAGGCCCTTATTCGCGTCGAGAAAATAGTCGAGGCTTGTTAACATCGTCTTGAGGCTCATCTCTTCTCTGTCCTTACGGACCAGGCAATAATCGCACGCGAGATTGCACCCGTTAATAAGATTTAAAAAAAGAATGTCCTTAGCCAACTCCGCATACCTCTTTCATTAATGAAGAGAACTTGTTATGATCGCGCCCTATTAAGAACCGGTAACATTTTGCCTTGCTTCCGGCTACTAATTTACGATACGCATTTTCTACTTTTTTTATCCTGTTATCCTTGTCCATCATCCACCATAGGGAATTACCGATCTCCCTGAGATGCCCCTCTTTAAGCCTGGCTAACGCCTCTTTGCCGCTTATCTTTTTACACACGCTATCATCGGAATTATGAAAATTCAGGAAGACCAGAGTCGATGGCAACTTCGGGCCCAATTCGCTCTTTTTGGCAAAAAAGGCCTTTCCCAGATCAACATACCATCCTTTGGTCTTCTCAAAATAATGTGACGGATCCAGAAATTTCAGCCTATTCTTTAATCCGGGAAAGTTTAAAAACATCCTCTTATCTACCCTGCTCCTTGTATAAAATGGCAGCAATTCACCCGACGGTCTGAAGAGGACCCTGTCTTCCGAAAAGAGGCGGTATCCGCTCTCCAGACAGCTCAAAGCTGCGGTAGTTTTGCCGGAATGGGTATTGCCGCAGAAGAGAACAGTCTTCCCGCCGTTAACCACACCGGAGCAATGAATGGGGAAAAGTCCCTTCTCTTCCAGCAGAATATCGAACATCATCTTCATGGTAAATTTTATCTGAAGTACTATATTTTCTGCGGATTTTGCAAAGCATCGTACTTCGTTTTTTGCGTAATCTACGCTTATTAAATACCTGTTTTTTATCTCGTAAAATATGCGGTTCTTATCGTCCGGCAGTACATAAACGGAATATGATGAAAGGTAAAAATCGCAAACGGCATTTTTGGGAATAAAGTCGCGGGGGAATATATCTGTTTCGATAACTACTATCGTACCGTGGTAAGACGGCGCCTTCCGGACCGATAAATAGGTACTGTAGTACCTTTTCATCTCCCGCAGGAGAAGGCTTGAGTTGGTCTCCAGGGTTACGGATACATTATAGGCCTTGAAATGTTTAGCTTTTACTTTCAATATCGTACTCATCCTGTATTTCGCCGACGATCTCCTCAAGAAGGTCCTCCAGCGTCACCAGGCCTTCTATCTTGCCGTTTTCGCCGGTCACTATAGCAAGGTGGGTATGCCCTTTTTGAAATTCTGCCAGAAGTTCCGTAACCTTTTTGGAACCCGGGACAACTACTGGCGGCGATATAATATCATGCAAAACAACAAGGCCTTTATTGACGACCACGTTTAGGAGATCTTTTGTCTTTATTATACCCACGATATTATCCGGGCCGGACTTATAAACAGGGAATCTAGAATAACCCGATTCAATAACCTTGTCCAGCATGTCGTCTATATTGGAATCTACGTCAAAAGAGACTATCTGATCCTTCGGAGTCATAACGCTCCTGACCACTGTCTTACTTAGATCGAGGACGCGCGACAGCATCAAGTATCTCTCTTTAAGGAGCGTGCCGTCTTCCTGGGCTATTTTAATAAACGCCCTTATCTCTTCCTCCGTAATGAAGGTTTTTGCCTTCTTGGTACCGCCCGTAATTTTGGTGATAAAATTTATTACTACTGAAAAGGCACTGGCCACGGGAGCAAGAAAGCGCACCAAAACATATATCGGCCTGGCTAATCTTAGCGAAAGTCTTTCGGCGTACATTGCGGCATAACTCTTTGCCAATACTTCAAAGAATATTATAAGAAAGGCCGCTATGATGGTGGCAAAAAGCACGCCCCTTGCCTCTCCCACCAAAGAGACAAGTATTACGGTAATAAGAGCGGCTATCAGGGCGCCGACTACATTATTAGCAATCAATATAGTCCCGAAGAACCTCTCGGGGGCTTCCAGGATCTTCAATATTATCTGGGCGGGTTTTGATCCGTCTGATGCCAGCTTGCGGAGGCGCAGGCGGCTTATAGCGATGAATGAGATCTCTGATGCGGCAGTCACAGCAGCCAAGAGAAGCAATATAATAAGGGATACGATGGCTATGGCGCTCATAGTTTCATTATATTACCACGCCGCCCATCGCCAAGCAAGATAATTTAAGTAAGTTCATCCAGGGGCAGAACGAAGGCCTTTATGCCTTCGTTGCCGAGGGTCTTTCGCAGCTCTTTTACGCAGGATACCACTTTTTTGGCCTCGTCGTCCTTGCAGGCCACGTATAGAATACTGTTCCTGCCGGGCCATATGTCAGTGCCGAGATGCGTCCCGGAGGTATCGCCCTTGCCATAAGTGCCGTTTATTTTTGTATAATTCTTTATGGCGCAATGAGTTAAGACTTCCATCACTTCTATGTCGACAGCTTCGTTATAGGATATCATTACCATTTTCATCGGGTTTTTCCACCGTTCTTTTTCATCCTGTTCTCCACTATCGCATAAAGCGTAGGGACAAAAAGCATTGTGATTAAAGTCGAGAGTGAAAGCCCGCTCATAATCGTGATGCCGAGAGGCTGCCAGGATTCAGAGCCCTCACCTCTTGAGAGAGTCATAGGTAAAAGGGCCGCCAATGTCGTGATTGTAGTCATAAGTACCGGCCGCAATCTGTCTTTTCCGCCTTTTGTAACCGCATCCAGCATCGAATAACCCCTCGCGCGAAGAATATTTATATAACTTATAAGCACAATGGCGTTATTGACCACTATGCCCATCAGCATTATGATCCCAAGGAATGAAGTAAGGCTGAGCGTCGTACCCGTCAGAAGAAAGCCTAAAAATACACCCGTGAATGTAAACGGCACAGCGAACATAACTATAAAAGGATCGACCAGCGACTCAAACTGAGCCGCCATTACCATATATACCAATATAATCCCCAGAAGGAGTAACAAAGTCAAATCCTTAAATGCCTTTCCCTGCTCTTCAGCTTCGCCCCCGAAATTTATCATCATATCGGCAGGTACGACTATGTTGCGTAATTCTTTTTCTATGTCTTCCTTGACCTTTCCGGCCGAACGGTTATATACGTTGCATTCCACCCTCACAACTCTTTCCCTGTTCTGCCGCTCTATCTCCACGGGCCCGGCTTTTTCGTAGACTTTAGCGAAATTAGCCAGTTTTATCTGTTCTCCCGTAAGCGTAGAGACTATTGATAGGTTCGCCACATCCTTCACCTTGGAACGGAAAGATTCCTCCAGGCGTACATATATATCATAGGTCTCCCCTTTTTCCCTGTATTTGGTGGCTGTCGATCCCTCTACGAAAGTCTTGACGCTCGAGGCTATGGTGTTCATCGTAAGGCCGAGCGTAGCTGCCTTTTCCCTGTCCACCTCTATGACAAGTTCCGGACGGTTTATGTCCCTTGAAATGCTCGTATCAACAACTCCCGGTACCTTTTCCATCGCAGTTTTTATCTTTTGAGCCAAGGCATTTGTTTCATCGAAAGAATGGCCTATGATCTCCACTTGTATCGCCTTGCCGCCCATACCGGTTATTAGCCTCCCGATCGGATTTCCTGTGGAAACATCTGTCTTGATGACGCCGGGGATGGCTTCTATCTTCTCCCTGATAACCTGTCCTACTTCCTTGACAGAACGTTCTCTCTCAGTCTTAGGCACAAGTTTGGCGCCGCTCACAATAACATGCTTTCCGGCCGAACCGCCCATGGCCCTTCCCATTCCGCCGGACGGTTCACCGCTTCTGACATATACGTACTGCGCCTCCGGAGCGCTTTTTCTTAAGATATCTTCTATCTTTTGGGCTACCTTATCTGTTTCTTCAAGCCTTGTACCTAAAGGAAGCTCTACGGTTATGCGGATATCGCCGCTATCTTCTTCAGGGATGAACTCGTTCCCTATAAATCGGGATAAAAATAAACTCAATATAAAAGCGCCCAAAAACCCGGCTATGACGGTCTTTTTGTGGTGCATACACCAGTTAAGCGCTTTCTCATAAATATCCTCCAGCCAGTCAAACCACCTCTCGGATGTTTCATAAAATTTAGAAAACCACTTTTGGCGAGGAGTGACAGCATCCTTTTTTGGTTCAAGTTTTAACCACCTGGAACAGAGCATAGGCGTAAAAGTGCTGGCAGTAAAAAGCGAGGCCAGAAGCGTAACAATAATTATCGCGGCAAGCTGGCCAAATATAATACCGACTACGCCGCTTATAAATAACATGGGCATAAATACCACTATTGTAGTCAATGTCGACGCTCCCACGGCAAGCAATATTTCAGATGTGCCGAAAATGGCCGCCTCTTGCGGCCTTTCGCCTCTTTCTATATGGCGCATGGCGTTATCCACGACGACTATGGCATTATCAACGACCAATCCTGCGGCTATAGCCAGCGCTGATATGCTTATAACATTCATCGTCTTCCCGCTGAGGAAAAGATATATAAAAGCGATTAAAAGCGAAAACGGGATTGTGAGCGCGATTATGATACTCGCAAAAAGCTGCCGGAGAAAGAACCAGACCACAAAGATTACTAATATTACGCCTATCCAGAGAGTCCCCTTTAGAGACTCCAGCGCCGTTATGATATCTTTTGAAGTGTCAAAGATGGTGTACATCTTTACGTCGGAAGGCAAGGTCGGTTCAATTTTCTTGATCTTCTCTTTTACCATGGCCGCCACTTGGACGGTATTTGTCCCTGCCTGCTTCTGCACCATCATCATTATGCTGGGGGTTTTATTGATCCTTACTTTCATGGCAACTTCTTTGAAGCCGTCCTCGATCTTCGCGACATCCCTCAAATATACGAATTTGTTGTCCCGTTTACCTAGTATTACAAGATTTATCTCCTCGGGGCTTGTGAATTCGCCCGGCAGCCGCAGGAGGTAATCGGTAAACCCTGTCTTTATGCTGCCAAGCGGCTGGGTGACGTTTTCCTCTCTCAAAGCATTCTTTATGTCAAGTATGGAAAAGCCGTATCCCTCTAATCGTTCGCGGTCTATCCATATATTGATCTGCCGCTCAAGCCCGCCCATAAGCTGTACGGTACCGACGCCGGGAAGCTGCCTCAGGGCATCGCCTACCCTTTTGTCTATCAATTCATATAATTCCGGATATGTCTGGTTTGCCGTTACTCCAAAGAAAAGTATCGGGATATTAGCAGTGTTGAATTTGAATATAAAGGGGTTTTCCATTTCATCGGGTATATCAGGCAGGACACGCTTACTCAATTCTATGCGGTCGCGGATATCATTGGAGGCCTCATCGAGATTCGTCCCCCAAATAAATTTAAGGCTTATAATCGAAACACCTTCAATGGAGCGTGAACTTATCTTCTCGACGCCGGGAGTTGTGGCAAGCTGATTTTCGAGGGGCTCGGTCACTTTTATCTCAACATCTTCCGAACTTGCGCCCGGATATGTCGATATAACGCTTATAACCGGCGGCTCGATCTCGGGCATCATATCCACCCCAAGCCGGGTCAGGCTGTAACCGGCGATGATGATTATCGAGAAAAAGATCATCAGGTTTGTGACCGGCCTTTTTACGCCGAATTCTGGAAGATTCATTTAGTCTACCTCTACGTGTACAAGCGAGCCGTCGCGAAGTTTCTGCTGGCCCATTACAGCGACCAGTTCTCCTTCTTCTAAGCCGCTTGTAATCTCAAAATAAGGCCCTTCATGTATGCCTACGTCAACATTTCTTAAGACCGCCTTGTCACCCTCTATTACATATATGTAGGTATTCGGCGCTTTGCCCATGATAGCTTCTTTTAAAACTACCGGCGCATTCTTTCGCTCCTCTATGGTGAGTTCTACTCTCGCGAACATACCCGAGCGAAGGTAGTAATCGGGATTATCTATCACTATCTTTATGGGAGCGGCGCGCGTCTGCAAGTCGACTACAGGGCTTATCATGGTGACCTTGCCTATAAATTTTTCGTTCGGGTAGGCATCGACCGCTATCTCCGCTTCCTGGCCCAATGACACCTCAGGCAAGTACCTCTCGGGAATATCAAGGTCTATCTCCATCTTATTCATGTTGGACACAAGCGCTATTGGTGTCTCCGGCGTGACATTTGAACCTATGTCCACATAGACCCTTCCCACAATTCCGGCAAGAGGGCTTTCGACGGGCGCTTTTTCAAACCGTAAACCCACTTCATCCCTGTCTACATAAGCAATAACATCGCCCTTTTTTACGATGCTGCCGTCTTCTTTGATCTTTTCTATAATCTTCCCGCTCACTTTAGGGTATACAGTGGCCTCATCCTGGCCCATTAAGTCACCTACGTACTCGAGGGACCTTTTGAGGTCTTTAGACTCTACTTTCATCGCCCTGACCGGTACCGCTTCCTGCTTCTCTTTAACTGCCGCTTTTCTTCCGCAGCCCGATATGGCAATGACCGTGATTATAAAACATAGGATATAAAAAATCGTTTTAAATATTTTCATCTGAGCCTCTCTATTATTCCAACGTTATATTGTCTTCTTCGAGCATCGTCCCTTTTACCTTGGCCAATTCAATCAGTGTGATCTTATAATCTATGACGCTCTTTATAAAATTCACCTGCGCCCTTGTAAGGCGTTCCTGATAATCCACCATGTCCTTTGTGCCAACGAGCCCGGCTTTAAATCGCAATTCCTGGGCTTCGTAATTCCGCTCTTCGGCCTTCTTTGTCTCGCCGGAGGCCTCCAGCATCCTGTATTTAATGTCTATATTTCTGACGGCATCTCTTATCTGTAATATTATATTCTGCTCAAGGCGTTTAAAACCTATAAGTGCCTGCTGCTTTTCCAGCTTGGACTTTTCATAATTTCCCTTGTTCGCGTCATCCCAGAATGGAAAGGAAACGCTTACGCCCGCAGACCAATCCTGATAATCCCCGCTCCCCAGCGTATTCATATCGCTCCTATAACCCTTACCCAGGCCGTTTGACCCGTAGCTTCCGACAAGATCCACTGTAGGCAGCATGCCGTTCCGGTAAAAAATGACATCTATGTCTCTATTCTTCAGGTCGATTTTGGCCGCCTCGTAATCCGGCCTGTATTTAAACGCTTCATTTATGGCCTCTACAAGGCCGGGCATCTCTTTTTCATAGGTCACCTTATCCAGAAGCACTATGTCAGAATTCCAAAGTTCCGGGTCATCTATGAGGTTTGTTATAAATTTCAGGTTATCCTCGGATGTCTTCATGGCATTTTCCGCGGCAGCCAAACCCTGTCTTGCGCGCGAGACTTCCGCCACCGATTGAAGAAGGTCTACATCGCTCGCTAGGCCTTTTTCATACCTCTCTTTATTTATCCTGTGAAGTTCCTCCGAGCGCATCAGGGCCGCCTCGACGGCTCTATACTGTTCCTGCGTGTACTGAAAATCGTAGTAACTCTTTTTTACGTCGGTAAGGACTACTAGCAGCTCTTTAATGACATCCTGGTCCGATTTTAATTTATTATTTTTCGCTATCAGGAAATTGGCCTTATTTACAATGAGGCCGGCCCCCTTGAGGAGCGGCTGAGTCACCGTAATTCCGGTGAATGAATCGTAATACGGATTGGGGCTCTGGATCCTGGAATTGGACTCTAACCTTGTATTATTAAAGTCCACCTCTATTTCTGTGCCGGTAGTAAGCTTCTGGTCATACCCCAGGTTCAATGTGCCCGTCTGGCTTGTAGATTTTGCTGGCACAAAAAGTGGAGTAGCCCCCACTTCGGTATTGTCCCGGTAAGTGAAATCGGCGGATAATTCCGGGTCAAACGCGCCTTTCTCTTTTCTTACATTGGCCTTTTCTATGAGCGGAGAGATCTTTTTTACCAGTATTTCGGAATTGTTTTTGAGCGCCATGGCGACGCAGTCTACCATGCCTATTCGAAGTGTCTTTTGTATAGCAGCCGTCGCGATAAAATCCTCTTTGGTAAAAGTCGGGATCTTATCGGACGACGGCTTAAGGACGGATTTACCATCCGGCATCTTTGCCGGTTCAAACCGGAGTTCCATGGGCTTGGGGGCGGCTTCCTCTATTATATCCCCTATTCCCTTCGTGCCTTCTTCCATAATGGTCGTAGTTTCTCCTTCGGCAGGCACTACTTCGGTCTGGATATATGTGACCTCTGTCTCCGGCGCGGCTTCTTCCGCAGAGGCAGAGAATAGACCAAATATAAAAACAGAAATTAATATAAAAATGTATCTTTTCATAAAAATGCCCTTTACTCTGTTAAATGCTCTTTTATATGATTAAGAATGCCGAGATACTCTTCTCTTTCTTTCTCGGATATCTTATCAAACATGTTTATGATCATCTGGCGCCTGTGTTCAATCATCTTCCTCACTATGTCATTTCCCTTGGCAGTTATCTTTACTTTGATTATGCGCCTGTCTTCGGTATCGGGCTTCCTCATAACGTATCCGTACCTCACAAGCTTATCGACTATGCCGGTCACGGCCGCAGTAGTCACATTGAGCATCTTTGATATATCGGTCATTTTCAGCTCGCCTTCCCTGCTCAGGTAATCGAGTATCCCGAACTGGGGAATCGTGATCTTTGTCTTGTAGAACTCTTTCGTCTGCTGGCGAAGAAAATTGCGCATAATCAAAGGCATTATCTCGTTTATCCTGTCTGCAAATTCCGATATCGGCATCCCGGCCATTGTCCGCCTCCGCAGGTTATCTAACCAGGTTATTCTAACCTGGTTAGATTTAGCTAAGCAACTGAATATCTAATGCGACTAAATGTCAAGTATCTTAAATATTAACTACCTTAAATATACCACAGGAACCATAGTTTGTCAAGGGGGGTATTGGAAAAATTTTAAGGAAGGTTTTTCTGTAAAGCGACTCTTTGCACAGCGACAATTAATCCCATTATAAACCACATCAAATTGCCCAGTTGAAGCGTGTATATATTGACGTCGAAAAAGCTATGTACTAAAAACCCAAATAGCCCTGCCAAGAGGCCTACTAGTACGGCTTCATAGAACTTGTCATTTATTCTTTTAACATTTATTAGCGATGTCCTGAAAAGTGCGATTAATATCCAAAGAAACGCCCCCAGTCCGAGCAGGCCGGACTCCGCTGCCATTTGGAGATAAGAGTTGTGTGGATAGCAGCCTGTTTCTTCCGTAAGTTTATACTTAGGGGCGATGCTGGCGTAGGTATTTAATCCGCTGCCCAGGATCGGATAATCCGCGGTAATATTCAGCGCTTCCTGCCATAAAGTAACCCTAACGTCATCTATCATTGAAGCTTTCATACGTTCTTTTATGTAATGAGGCGCAATAAAAGGTAAGATCAATACTAATATTATGGAAATTACGAATAACCGCTTGCTCCGGAAGAGCCCCAATAAAACAAAAGATAATAAAACCGCTATCAAAGCGCTTCTTGAATACGTTAACACGAAGCCAAAAATCAAGATGCATACTAAAATCCATAAGAGAGCTTTTTTGCTGCTTTTTGAAAAATAAGCAAGGCTGAACGCCAGCGGAAGCATTATGATAAGCCAGGCGGCAAAGCCGTTCGGGGTATCAAAACATGCGATAACCCTATAGCCCTGCACAGGATAATTTCTCAAGAAATCGGCTCCCGTAACAAGCTGAAATATTCCGTCTATGCCCACAAGAAGTGCTGAGGCAATTATTACTTTTAAGATTAAATTTACTTTTTCTTTAGTGCTAATGCTCTCGGCGACTATAAAATATATCATTATCCACTCAAAAAGCTTAAAGAAAAAACCTTCCAGGCTTAAGGGGAGCGAAACGCTGCCTATGGTGGATAAAAAGCCTATCAAAACAAATAAGGCCATCGGTAAATTTAACTCTGTATAAACCGGCGCAAGCGCCTTTAAAAGGGAAACTCGGTGAGCGCTGGAATAATAGATTATAAAGTGCTTTATAACCCAGCAGGTCAGCGCAATAATGAAAAATATCTCTACCATAGATTTTGAAAACGGCAGAGTAAATATCATAGCGCACAAAGATATCAGTACTGCCTTATCGAATAATTGCCTGTTTTTTACCATTATGCTTTCCATTTAGCTTATTTAAACAGATTAAAGTATATCTTCTTTAAATCCTGTATCTGTTTACGGCCCAAATGCTTTCTTAAAAATAATTTCCAGTCGGCGTGCATCATGATAATACTCAGAAGGGCGACACACCTATTAATAAAAGACTCGCATTTTTTATCCAGAAAGCTATAAAAACGAAGCATGCGATCAGAGACAAAGGCCCTGGGGACACTTCCGATCTTGACCCGGCTGGATTTACCGGCCATCATCAATAATGTAAAATGAAAAAGTTTATGCTTTATATTTTCATTTTTTAGCACTGAATATCCGTGCCGCGCATCCCCGTGCCTATCCCTATGGCTTATATTAAGGCCTGCTTCAATGGCCCGCTCTCGAAGCTTCGTCCCTGGATAAAAAGCCAAATTGTTGCTAAAAATAAAAAACGGCGCCGGGAATTTTTTGATAAATTGAATAGTACTTATCAGGTCCTCTCTTGTCTCAAAAGGATTCATGCCGATAAAATCGTAATGCGTAAGCACCTCCTTGAAATTGCTAAGGGAGCGGACTATTTCCAACAGCTTATCATTAGCAATCTTTCGGTTGTAAACATTATAATTGACGTTCTCGCTCCCGCTTTGAATACCAAAAATCAGCCTGTCCATCCCCGCTTCGGCCATAATTCTTACCTTTTCCTCGGAATAAGTCCACGGCGAAACAAGGATAATAAAAGGCTTATTGATTTCTTTTTTGTACCTAATAGCGAAATCGCGGATCTGCCCGGTGTCTTTGGCGAAAAAAGTATCGTCTTCGAGCCAGAAACTTCTAATAACCGGATACGCCCTGTTGACTTCTTTCAAATGAGCGATAAAATAGTCATTTGTATACTGCCTGACCTTTTTTCTCCACGGAAAATTCTCGTTAATTTTATGATTTGAGCAATAGGTACAGCTATGGGGGCACCCGCGCGAGCCCATAACCTCAAAAGAATCACAGGTAATATGACCAAACTTCATCGGCACCAGCCTGTTCGATACAAGAATATATTGGTGGCTTAAATCGTAGTCGGGGAAAGGATAATCATTTATATCTTTACTCAATGGTTGGGGCGGATTCTTGAATATCTTGCCCTGATATTTACCCTGCAGTCCGGGGATGTCGCAAAATGATCTATTATTTGCCAGGCAGTCTGCCAGTTCCACTATAAGGTCTTCCCCCTCTCCGTAACAAATAAAATCGAAACTGTCAAAAGCGCTCTCCGGGTCTAATATGGCATGAACGCCGCCTATTATAACAGGGGCTTTCACATTTTTTTGCAGCGCCTTCCTTACCTCAACGGCTTTCTTGATCCCGTGCGTCATACACGAAATACCGATAAGGTTCGCGCCTTTACAAATATTTTCAAGGTCTTCCCAATGAAATTTACTAAAATTATCCCCTAAATACGGCATAAGCACTATAGAGGTATCGAAACCGTGTTTTATCAGATTCGCGGAGATAATCTTAGCGCCCAAAGCCGCGGCGCTTTCATCCGTAGAAATAAGCACTATCTTAAACATATTGGCTGACCTGCGAGTATCCTTCATAACTAGCTAATACTTCACTCCTTCTCTCTTTATGACCTTAAGCAGCGTAATAAATATGATTTTAATATCTAAAAGCAAGCTTTTATTTTTTAGATAATACTCATCAAATTCAACCTTTATGGGAATGGGTAATTTGTCCCTGCCGTTAATCTGGGCCCACCCGGTAACGCCCGGGGTAAGGCTGTGCACATTCTTTCTAGACCTCAATTCTATCAAATCGTCCTGGTTGAATAATGCCGGCCTTGGGCCCACAAATGTCATATCGCCCGATATTATGTTGAATAATTGCGGCAGCTCATCTAAACTAAATCTGCGCAAAAAAGAGCCTATTGGCGTAACGTAGCGATCCGCATCTTTAAAAAGATGCGTTGCGACTACCGGCGTATCGATTCGCATCGTGCGAAATTTGCACATTTTAAATATCTTATTATCTTTTCCCACCCTGTCCGACCAGTATAATACCGGGCCGGCGGAGGTCAATTTAATAATTACCGCGATCGCCAATAACGGCAAGCTTAAGCAAGCCAATAGTAAAAGCGCAGTAATTAAATCAAAAATACGTTTCACCATCTTTTGTCATTGCGAGCCCCAAAGGGGCGAAGCAATCCTTATCCTTTAACGGTTTGTTTAATCCCTTCTTCAATGGTAAACGGCGGTTTCCAGCCAAGCAAATTTCTGATCTTACTGCTGTCAATAAGCAAAGTTCTTGTCAATTTTTCTACTTCTTCGCCCTTCCCTGCAATTTTGCCGAGCATCCTTAATATGCCCGGATGCAAAGAAAATAAGAGCGCTTTTTTATCCATCGCAAAAGCGATCATCTTTATTAATTTCGGCGTAGAAATATCCTCGCCATCGCTTACCATAAAAGTCTCGCCTGCCGCCAAAGGATGAGTAACACAAGTAATGATGGCATCTATCAAATTACCGAGGTAAATAAAACTGCGCCGGTTGGTAATACCCCCGAACGGTAAAGGCAGTCCTAGGCCGGCCATCTTAATCAAATTCTTAAAATTGGCTTTTACCCCTGGCCCGTAAACCAAGGGAAGTCGCAAAACTATACATTGAAGGCCCGTTTCGGCGGCTATGCGCGCCAATAAACCTTCGGCTTCTTGCTTGCTGATGCCATAGGCGTCCTTGGGTGCCGGAAGGTCATTTTCGGTATATGACCGTGGAGCCCCTTCGCCATTTACTTTGACCGAACTAATAAAAATAAATTTTTTAACTCCCCATTTTGCGGCCATGCGAGCCAGCCGTTCCGTGCCCAGCGCATTAACTCTGCGGAACGCGGCTAGCGAATTATCGGCTTTATTGCCCAATATGTGCGCTCGCCCGGCCGAATGAACAACTATATCTACTCCGACTAACGCCTTTTGCCAGTTGGTCTGAGGGCCTATATCGCCGATCTCGACTATTTCGTAATTAACAGAAAGTTTATCGTCCTTTTGCCGCACTGCAGCGCGCAGATCAAAATCGCACTCATACAAAGCTTCGCATAATGCCTTTCCAATAAAACCTGTCGCGCCGGTGATTAGTATCCTCATAATATGTATTTAACGAAATTGCTTTATCTTTTCTGCGATTTTTGAATAAAAGAAAAATGGTGATACGCCTATTTTATTCTCCCTTAAGATCTTCATTATTACGATGTTCTGTTTTATTATATTGCGGATACTATTATTCGAGTATCCCCCCAATCGCATCCTCACCATAGCTTCCGGAATATAGTGTGTCTTTATTTTCGATTTTTCCATAAATCTGAATAAAATTTCATAATCTAAAGCTATCGGCAGGCTTAAATCAAAATGTCCGTATTTTTCGTACACGTATCTTTTGGCAAAAAAGGTGGGGTGCGGGGGCATCCACCCTTTTTTGAATAAACCTTCCCTGTATTCACACGATTTCCAATGCCTTACGATTATATCAGTATTGATCCTGTCTACATAAACCAGATCGCTGTAACATGCATCTACTTTCTTTTCGCTTATTGCCTTTGCCATAGTACCTACAACCGAAGTTCCTGCATAAATATCGTCGGCATTCAAAATCCCGATGATGTCGCCCGATGCCAATTTAATCCCCTTATTCATAGCGTCATAAATGCCTTTGTCCGGCTCGCTTATGAATTTGGTAATTTTGCTGCCGTAGGATTTAACTATATCAACCGTACCGTCTTTTGACCCGCCGTCGATAACTATATGTTCGATCTCTTTATGGCTCTGCCCTAAAATACTTTTGATAGTATCCTCAATGGTAGCGCAGCCGTTTAAGACAGGCGTTATAATCGAAACTTTCATAATTATGCTCTTTCGTATTTAGTTATGGGTAATATAAAAATTTTCTAACACCAGGCGGTCGATCTTTGTATTCATGAAGCAATCTAACGCGTCTATTGGAGTATTTACAATAGGCTCGTTATCATTAAATGAAGTATTTAAAACAAGAGGTACGCCGGTTATTCCTTCGAATCTTTTTATTAAATCGTAATATTTGGGGTTTAAACCACGGCTTACTGTCTGCAATCTGCCTGTTCCGTCAATGTTGGTGACTGCCGGCACAATTCCTATTTTATCCTCTTTAATTTTATAGACTTTCTCCATAAAAGGGGCGGGCCGGCTCTCTTCAAACCATTCCGCTGCCTTTTCCTCCAGTATAGACGGGGCAAAAGGCCTGAAGTCCTCTCTTTTCTTGATCCGCAGGTTTAAAATATCTTTCATATCTTTGCGCCTGGGATCAGCAAGAATACTCCTGTTTCCCAACGCTCGCGGCCCCCATTCGGATCTGCCTTGAAACCAGCCGACCACCTTGCCGTTGGCAATTTCGCTTGCCGTCTTTTCGCACAATTCCTCTTCCTTCAACTCCTCATACTTTAAATTTCTTTTTTCTAATTCTGCCTTAATATCTTTCATCTCGAACTTTGGGCCCCAAAACGGTGAATCCATAACAAAATCTCGCGGCCGGCCTAATACATGGTGCCATAAGTAAAATGCGGCGCCGATTGCACCGCCGGCATCATAAGCTGCAGGTGGGATGTAAATCTCTCTAAACGGTGTTTTGCCATAAATCTTCCCGTTTGCGAGGCCGTTTTGAATGCATCCTCCGGCTAAAACCAGTCTGTCCATTTTTGTCTTTGTATATAAACTATTCAAAATATGGAAAAATACCTCTTCATACACAGCTTGCGTAGAAGCAGCGATGTCGCGGAACCTTCGATCAAGATCCTCGCCCTTAGCCCTTGAGGCACCTAAAAGCCCTGTTAACTTTTCTGAAAACAGCCTTTTAATCTCCGGCTTTTCGTTAAACCATGTCATCTCGACGCCGCCCCTATCATGCAAAAAATACGAGGTATCCAGCTCAAAAAACCCGTTATTTTTGATCTTAACGACATTCCGCAATTTATCTGCATAGACCGGCGAGCCGTACGCCGACAATCCCATTACTTTATACTCATCGCCGTAATTCAAAAAACCCAAAAATTGTGTCATTGCCGTATAAAAAATACCCAAAGAATGCGGAAAATCAACGTAGTCCATACAGTGGATTTTTTTATCTTTCCCTATTGCTGTAGCAGTACTCAAAAAATCTCCAAAGCCGTCAATTGAAACGGCTGCGGCTTCCTTAAAGGGGCTGACAAAAAACGCGCTCGATATATGGGCCCTGTGGTGCCCTATTTTAAAAAGCTTAGCCCGTAGCTTCTTTTCGTTTATGCCAAACTCTGCGGATAGATATTTTTTAATGTCTGCGTTAAGAAAATAATTATTGATCCGCGCCTTTAGGAATGAGGTGCTTTGTCTTTTAAACAAAATACGCAATAATTTTTTGTGCAGCCTGTTCAGCGGATTGCGGGCGATAGCTATATTATCAACATCGCCTAAATTTATACCGGCAAAAGAAAGGCACCATTCGATTGATTTCGTAGGCAGTCCGGCCCAATGTTTAATCCGCCGGATCCTCTCTTCTTCTATAGCCGCTATCAATTTACCGTCAACTACAATTGCCGCGGATGAATCTCCATGATACGCATTGATACCGAGGATAATCATAAAACATCCATTTTGTACGGTTCTTTACTGAGCCGATTAATATATTTTTCTGCGATGCCGAATACCCTCTCGACCGAGATAGTATCCATGCAAAACCGTTTCGGATTCCTGCAAATTTTCTTTGAACTGCATAGGCAGGGAATATCGGGCCTGACAACGGAGTGGCCTTCGCCATAAGGGCCGTAGATTTCAGGGTCTGTCGGCCCGAATAACGCAATCGTCGGTGTTCGTAATAATGCTGCCATATGCATGGGCGCGGTATCATTTCCGATGAATAAATCTGCCTTCTTCAGTAAAGCAGATAGTTGAACAAGCGTCCCGGTAAATAAAGCAGGCGCCTCCTTCATTTGGGCGAGGATCTTATTTATAGACTCTGCATCTTCAACAGCGCCTACCATGATTACTTTAGCGTCGCGTTGACTAATAAGCTTATCGCATAATGCTGCAAATTTTTCTTTTGGCCATTCCTTTGCGGGCCATCGGCTTACGGGATGTACTATGATTAAGACATCCTGCCCTAAAGTAATGTTGTTGGCTTTCAGAAATTGGCCTACTACCTCTTTATCCTCAGCGGGGGCAGGAATAGTGCATCCGACACTCTCTGCATGACCCTTACCTGTACATGAAGAAATAAGATCGATAAAATGTTCGACTTCGCTCACACCCTCCTTATAATGAACCTGGTGCGTCAGAAGCCATTCCATGCCGCCGATATCGAATCCAATGCGGCATGGAACGCTCGCTAAAAACATAACGATCCTGTTGCGCATGTCTCCCCTCATATCAATAGCCATATCAAATTTCTTTTGCCTTAAATAAGGCGCCCTTCCCAGCATTTCACGAAAAAGTTTTTTAAAGTCCGGCCGG
>JAHIPI010000080.1 GCA_018894435.1 Candidatus Omnitrophota bacterium
ATTTTAAGTTGTTCTATTAACGTAATCCCACTATTGAATATTAATATAACACAAAAATCATAGAAGTCAAGCCAGAAATATCAAAGCTTGCATTCTCCTAACAATTTACTGGGAAGCATGATACGGTTCGATGTTGCGGTAGTCGAACAATTCGGGCAAATTATACTTCTCGCACAAGTCTTTAAGGCTGTATCTTACATAATTATGCTTCTGGCGTATTTGATCCAGCCTGTGGCTGGCATACCGGGCATATTTGCTTCTCGGGTAAAGCTGGACTATCTGAATATAATTTGCTTCCGCTAAAGATGCATCGCCGGCCTTATATCTCAGCTCTGCGAGCGCAAAGAGCGCTGCTGCGTGATATATGCTGCCCCTGTGAGCGGATACATAGGCGCTGAGCGGATGTATTTTGCCATCCAAAATTAATTCATTAAACCTTTTATGTACCCCCGCTTCCAGTTTGATCCTCTGGGCAGAAATACCACTGGCATCCAGAGGTTCACTCTCAGCCTCTACTGGCGTTACTAAGCTCTCTTCAGCCTCTTCCGCGCTCTGCTCTAACGCGTCTTTTTTCTGTGTTACTTCCTCAAGCGCTTCTTGCAAGGCAGTCCTGTCTTCCTCGCTTAATTGGGCTTTTCTCTCAAGCGCTGTCTTCTCTTCCTCTATCTTTTTAATCCTCTCTTCTATTTCCGATTGCTTGTTTTGAACATCCATAAGTTCCGATTCCGCTCGGACACGATTTTTTTCCGCTTCGGCCGTTGATGCCTCTGCGCGCTTACTCTCCGCCGAGTAAACCAATAACTCCTTTTCTTTCTCCATCCTTCTGGCATTTATTTGCAATAAACCGATAGTGGTAAGAGTCAAAAATACGCCAAGAATCACCACTGCCAGCATGCTAAGACGCGGTTTTAAACGCAGCCATCGCACATAATCTACTATTCTTTCGTATTCTATCTCATTTATAAAATCGTATGAAACACCGAAAGCATAGGTATCTACTATGTGGCCCGGCTCTTTCTCTACCCATTCAACCGTAGCAAAGGATTCAATAGGTTCAGCGTCCAACGGAATATTAATTATAAGCCGCAATTTCGTTTCATTGGGAACAAAGCTGAATACCTCTTTGTCGTGCTCTTTTAGCGTCTTGGCAAATATGCCCATGCCGCCTTTGCCAATGTTGCGCGTAAAGCCTTCTTTCATTTCCGAAAGAGGTTCCCTGCGATCTCCCCCCACGACTTGGAACTCTATGGGAAAAACGCTGTCCAGCCTTAGGTATTTTCTTTTTTCGTTGTCATTTTTCTGATTTTTTGGCGGCATACATCTACCTATCTTTATTCTCATTTATTTTCAGGCCGATTTTGGACGCGATATCATAAAATTCTTCCTTATTGATGTTATCTAAAGTTTTGCCCTTTTTATCCAAAGCCTCATTAAACTTGACGGCCTTATCCTGCATAAATTCGTGCGTCTCTTCCGACCCTCCGTAAAGCCTGAAATTCTTACCCTTAGTGACCCTTACGTGGCCGTCTTTGGTATCAAGCCCCAATCCCAATAATATCTTTTTATGCAGCCTGTTCTCCATGGTTACTTTTAGTCTTTCCTTTCAAAAATCCAGTTGTCTTTATCGAGCATGGCCAAAAATATATCTACTATTTTCGGGTCAAGCTGAGTGCCTTTTGCCGCCTTTAATTCGGATATTATCTTATCTTTAGGAAGGGCGCCACGGTATGGCCTCTTTGAATTCATAGCGTCGAATGAATCCGCCACTGCCATTATTCTTGCGCCTAAGGGAATTACCTCTTCTTTTAAGCCGTCGGGATAACCTTTACCGTCATATCGTTCGTGATGATGTTTTATTATGACTTTTTCCTCAGGCAGAAATTTAAGAGGGTCCAGTATCTCCAGCGCCGTGTTCGGATGTTTTTTTACAACTTGCCATTCATCAGCGTTCAGGCTTCCGGCCTTATTAAGGATCGCGTCACTAATACCTATTTTACCTATGTCGTGGAGATAGCCTGCGTACTCTATATGCCTTCTCTCTTCACGGCCCAAGCCCGCTCTTTTTGCTATTGCAACAGCATATTCCGTTACCCGCCTACTATGGCCGCTCGTATACGTATCCCGCGCCTCTTCGCTCATTATAAGCGCTTTCATTGCGGCAATGTTAGATTCTTTAAGCTCCTCCTGTGTTGTTAAGAGCTCTTCGTTTATAACCTGTATACTCTTTCTGTCCTTTACTTCCTGTATCCAAAGGTAGGCTATTGCCAAAAGCACAACACCTAACAGGATCTCATTGGAAACAATCGTGACATTCGGAAAGTAGACTACTTCGAGGAGATGGAAACATGTAATAAGGAATATCAGCACCACCATTCCCATTTTAAAATCACTGGTAACGCTAGGGGGTATCTCCGATTTGGTGCGCTGTTTCATATGCTTTATATTTTATAAACCTTGTCGTGTATTCTCACCCTTGCCTTGACAAGTATGCCTATTTCCTGGCCCTTAGATGCCTTTTCTACCGAAACTCTGTCTATTTGCATAGACATTATCTTCTGCTTAAAGTCGGATGTGTGGCCTTTTACTCGTATTATATCGCCTAAAACAAGCTGGCCTTTTCCTATCAATATGGCACCTGCTTTAACATGCGGGAAATAATGCGTAACCTTTCCTATTAGAGTTCCTTCTTCAAGGGGTATGCTTACTTTTTTTATTGCCTTTTTGACCTTCCGCTTTTTTTTCTTTGCGGGTGGTTTAGATTTTCTTGCTCTGGTTTTTATTTTTTTCTTGGTTACGGCTTTTTTGGCTTTTTTCTTTTTCTTCTTCACCATTTTAAGCCCCCCTTACACCTTCCTGCAAGAACTGCCCATGATCAGGGTCGCCTTCAGGATTTTTTGGAAAGGTTGTTTTATATTCCCCTCTATAATATCGATCAATGCCTTAGCGGAGACCATACCGATTTCTGCCAGCGGTTGGCTCACGGTAGTAATGGTAACGTGGCCCAGTGCGGCAAGCGGGCTATTATCAAAACCCATTATCGAGATCTCTTCGGGTACTTTTACATCTTCTTTTAGCGCCATCATAATAGCTCCGAAAGCCATAAGATCACTTGCGGCAAAAATAGCCGTCGGCCGCGGTTTTTCATTTATAAGTTTCACCATTGCTTCCTGGGCTTTTTCCCTGTTATAAGCGCCATTTACTATATATTCCGGATTTTCCTGTATTTTGTTATCGCGAAGAGCCTCCTGATACCCTTCAAGGCGCATTATCGCCGATTGCGTCTTTGGATTACCGGTTATGGTAGCTATCTTTTTATGACCAAGGTCTATAAGATACTGAACGGCTTCTTTGGCCGCTACCTTATTGTCTATGCCCACATAGTTTGTCTCATTATCGTTAAATATATTGTTCATTATGATATATGGTATCTTATTCTTACGAACCATATTGATAATTTTGCGGTTGCCGTCTATATCCGCAAAAAGAACCCCGCCCAAGCGGGTAACCGCGGTCAGGTGTTCTTTTATAGCCTCTTCTTCCATCACAGCGTCAAATATATGAAGCTGCAAGTCGTAAGGATAATTTTCTATCGCCTTTCCTACGCCCTTCATGATTTCCATGGCATAATAAGAGCCGAACATATCCAAAAAGTGTGGAAGAGCAAGCACTATCGTTTTTTTAGCAGATTCTTTTGTTCCCTCATGATTTGACATTCGTTATCCCCCCCTTTTTTTTTCTCACGCATATAAATAAATTCTAATATTACAGTTATAATGTCTTAAATAGTATACATTGCAATCATTCTATTATCAAGAGATTTTGACAAGAATGAATGTATTTAGAGCGCGTGTTTGGCCGGGCATTTCAAACACTTAGGTTTTTTATTGCAGGTGTCTTTAGCGAGCCGGACCAAAAGGGCGTGGTATTCATTAAAAATACGCGCGTCCGGCCGGATGTTTTCCATAAACAATCGCTGCACCTTTTCGTATGTATCTATAAGAGAGATAACTTTATGGCGCGACAGTATTCTTTTAGTGTAGGCATCTACTACAAAAACAGGCTTTTCCCCGGCATAAAGAAGTATGGAATCCGCTGTTTCCGGACCCAATCCTTTTACTTCTAAAAGTTCAGCGCGCAGAGTTTCGGTATCTTCGGAAAACATCTTCCTGAGGCTGCCGTCATATTTACTAAAAAGAAAATCTATAAAATTTTTTAGCCGTTCTGCTTTTATGTTATAATAACCGGACGGCCGTATCAAAGACGCTATTCTTTTCTTGCCGGATTTTTTCATTGAACGAGGATTTAATAGTTTCGCGCCGGCAAGTGACCTTATGGCCTTCTCTGCGTTTTTCCAGGAAGTATTTTGTGTTAATATCGCGCCTACTATGACCTCGAATTTCGTCCTTGCGGGCCACCACTTCTGAGGCCCGTAATGGCGGTATAGCGCATTGTATAATTTATATAATTTTCTTCTCATCGACGCTTCTTTTTAACGAAGCTTGAGAGTTCTTTCGACGACAATGAGTTTATGACATCTCTTTTCTCGAGCCAGCCCCGCCTGGCGACGCTGACGCCGTATATCATATTATCCATCTGGCCTGGGGCGTGGGAATCGGTAGCGATAGCCATCTTAACTCCCATTTCTTTCGCGCGTTTACAATTTACGTCGGTAATGTCCAGCCTTTGGGGGCAAGAATTTATCTCTATCGCCGTACCCGTATCTTTGGCAGCGGCAAATATTTTATCGTAGTCCAGTTCGTACGCCGCGCGCTCTCCTATCAGCCTGCCGCTCGGATGGGCTACCATATTCACATAACGGTTATGCATGGCCTTTACAATGCGGGTTGTAAGCTTTTCCTTGGATTGCTGAAATCCGGTATGTATGGCCGCGATTACAAAGTCGAGTTCTTTCAGCACATCATCTCTATAATCCATACTTCCATTGTCCAAAATGTCTACTTCGGAACCAAGCAGTAGCTTTATGCCTTTCGTTTTTTTATTAAAAGCGTCCAACTTTTTTCTCTGCCGCAACAATTCCTTTTCGCTAAGCCCGCCGGCTATCTTGAGCGATGCCGAATGGTCGGTGATGACCACGTAGTTGTATTTTTTTTGGCGGGCGGTTTTTGCGATCTCGGCAATTGTCAATACGCCGTCGGAGGCCTCAGTATGTATATGAAAATCTCCCTTAATATCATCCATGGTCACAAGTTTTGGCAGATTGCCTTTAAGGGCGCTTTGGATTTCGCCTGTATTTTCTCTCAGCTCCGGCTCTATGTAGCCCATCTTGAAAATAGCGTATATTTCCGGCTCCGCGGATCCTGCGATTCTCTTATTATTTTTTACATTAAAAACACCGTATTCATTTATTTTCAATCCTCTTCTCACCGCTATCTTCCGCAATTCTACATTGTGCTCTTTTGAACCCGTAAAATACATGAGAGCGGCGCCATAACTCTCTGGGGGCACCACCCGCAGGTCTACCTGCACATTATCTTTTGTCATTACGCTGGATTTTGTAGGGCCGCGGGCTACGACATTAGCCACATTGGGAAGCCCCGTAAAGGCTTCCATAATGCGCTGGGGCTTTTTAGATGTAACAAGTATATCGATATCCCTGATTGTCTCTTTCATGCGCCGCAAACTTCCTGCGGGAGATATCTTAATTACTTCGGCAAGCCCCCTAAGCCCGGAGATCATATATTCGGCTGTCGTGAACGCCGTATCAACGAGCATTCTGCCTCTGTCTTTTTTTAAAAATTCCAGCCCTTTCAGTATATTCTCTTCGGTCTTATCCTTTATCCCCGGCAGTCCGCTTATAAGGTTTGCCTTCGCCTTTGCCTCAAGGTCTTTAAGGGATTTTATATTAAGATTATCATACAAGACTTTTGCTGTCTTGGGGCCGACGCCCGGAATATTGAGCATCTCCAATACCACCGGGCTTATCTTGCGTAGAAGCTTTTCATAGAAAGATATTTTACCTGTTTCGAGAAATTCTTTTATCTTGGATGCAAGGTCCTCCCCTATGCCGGGAAGCTCGGTCAGTCCATTTTTGGCGGCAATTACCGATATGTCTTCGGTGAGATTTCCCACGATATCTGCCGCTTTACGATACGCCCTTATGCGAAAAGGATTATCTCCCTGTATCTCGAGAATATCGGCAATGTTTCTTAATATGTCCGCTATTTGTTTATTGTGCATTTCTCAATCAGCTTTTTTGTCGGCATCATACTTTTCCTTCAATTCTTTCCTGAAATCTCCGAATCTCTTTTCTATCTCTTTAAACCAGATCTGCGATTCTTTACCTATGTCCAGGTCGCCTTTGATCGCCTTTTCGCTCATTTTCGCAACATCACGCGGCAATTCTTTAAGCTTTGCCGCAATTCTATCGCCAAGCGCCTTTGAAAGAACTTTTTGTATGAGCGGACTCGGTTCAAACTTGGGGTCGTTAAGCGGGCCATTTATGTTAAAACCAAACTTCACTTCTCCTCCATAATCTTTGAAAAAATTTATCACCGTGACGGCCGGCAAAGTAAACAATGTGTCGTCCGGGCGGGGGGTTACATCGTTGAGCTTAATATTATAAATATGTGCCTCATGCGAAGTCATTAATTCATTATTACTGCATTTGGCATCCGAGGCAATGTCTATCCGCGCTTCCTTGATAATGGTAAAGGATGTATTTGCGTAATATCGCGAAAAATATGTGAGATCGGCATCCAAAAGCTCCGACTTCACCGTAAAATCTACTCTTTCTCCTTCCCTGGAAACGCTTGCGGCGGCCTTGAGTACCCCTTTATTGTCAGAATCGAAGTGGCCCTTAAAATTTACTCTTCCCTTAAAATCCCCCACCTTTTCCAGTGATGCGGAAAAATTGTTTACCACTCCATTTATGCCTGACAGCTCAATGGGCGCGGGCGGCTGTATATTAACACTATCCTTGAAAATGCATTTTAAATTCTCCACCTTTATTAGCCTCGCATGGATGGAAGAAAATAAGTTTTTGGTTGAATCGGGCGTACCGCCCCCTTGGGATGTGCCGGCCGATGCGGGAGTTTTTGACGGCGAAGGAGTAATCTTTTCTATAATAAATACCCAGTCTTTGAGGTACGCTTCATCAAATATGAGTTTCTTTTGTAAGATCGTACTTATCAGGCTTAAATGCAGGACTGTTTCGCCCGCAGCTATCGAAACGTAGGATTTCCCTAGACTGCAAGCGGCCAGTTCGAAACCCTCTATATGCACGATGGCTTCCGGAAGTTTTACGCTTACTTGAGCAAGCTGCACGCGCTTGTCGAAATTTTCGGCCGCAAACTGCCGTATCTTCTTTTCTATTGCCGGCGCCAAAAAATTATTTAGAAGCACAAGGGCTATAAAAACGAATAGTGAAACAGAGATAAAACAAAGAATTAGAGCATTAAGGATTCTCTTGGCCATATCAATACATGTCTTTACGATGTTATTACTTGCGGATATTTTTCTTTGAACCGTAAAATTTTCTTAAGATTGCCACGACTTCCTCGGGCGTATCGACAAGGTGAAGGAGTTTTAAATCCGCCTCGGATATACAGCCATTCCCGCACATACTTTTTTTGACCCACTCCAAAAGCCCGCTCCAATATTCTTTACCGGCTATTATTATCGGAAAAGGCATGATTCTTCCTGTCTGCACTAAGGTAAGCGCCTCAAATAATTCATCCAGAGTTCCGAAGCCGCCCGGCAACGCTACAAAGGCCTTACTATATTTAACAAACATGACTTTTCGGCAGAAAAAGTACCTGAATTCGAGTAAAGTTGTAATATATCTGTTTGGCTTCTGCACAACGGGAACCTCGATATTCAATCCTATAGATGCGCCCCCCGCTGTCTTTGCCCCCTTATTTCCGGCTTCCATTATTCCCGACCCGGCACCGGTTATTACGGTATAGCCCTCCTTGGCAAGGAGAGCGCCGATTCGTTCGGCTAATCTATAATATTTGCTGCCTTTTTTCGTCCTTGCGGATCCGAATATGGAAACCGCAGGCCCGACCTTTGAAAGCGTCTCAAATCCGTCAACAAATTCGCCCATAATGCGAAAAACGCGCCATGGGTCTTCTGCAGTAAAGTCCTCTTCAGGCATATATTTTTTCATCCATTTCCCCTTTTTTATATGTTATACTTACTCTAACCAGGTTAGACTATAATATAATCTGGCGAATCTAACCTGGTTAGACTATAATATACTTTACGCGGCTGCTTTTCAACAAAAATAAACGAAGATATGGTATACTACTGTAGCCTCAGGCATTCTTTTGCCATGCAGGCGGAATCCCCCGAAGCTATTGTTGACGATACGCATGCACAATGGCGTAGGGGGATAATACATTTACTCAAACTAAACGGAGGTGAGCAATGGCCAGAAACATTTTGTGCATATTTATCACAGCGCTATTATTATCTTGCGTAACACCGGAATCCTATGCGGCAAATATACTTCTGAACGCCGGTTTCGAAGCAGGCGATTTTCCGCCCGCCGACTGGGCAGACTGGAGCGGAAGCGCTTCCGACGACCCTAAAGACGGCGTGGCCGGATTTCCGGCGCCGAAAGAAATGGCCTATGAGGGATCAAAATGCGTAGGAAAGATATTTTACGGCGAAGGTGAAAGGTGGGGCGGTATAAGCCAAACTGTAGATGTAACTCCGTCCAAGGCCTTTGAGGCAAGCGGATGGGTGCTCAATAAACGCAATGATGTGCCGCTTAAAAACGATGCCAAAGCATATATAGAAGTAAAATTCCTCGATGCCCTCGAAAACGAGGTAAAGATCGCCAAGTCAAACAGCATAACCCAGTCAACAAATTGGACCAAATTGGTTGTGCGGGGGCTGGTTCCGCGGGACGCGAAGAAAGCCGTATTCAGTTTTGTAATAACAGGCGGTAAGAAATCGACTGGAAAGGTGCTTTTCGACGAGCCAAGCCTTAATATAAGCGATTAGATCTGCCTCACCTATCGGTGGGATTATTCGGCGAATTCGACAGGAGCGGCTAAGGTCTTTCTGATGTGGGGGGACAATCCTCGTTTTGTTTTTTTCTTCATGAAATCTATCAGGTGCTGCACTTCCGGACCGGGGTTCGATTCTTCAAGCCGAAGTGTGGCTTCTGGCAATTTAAGTCCGGAATGATAAATCACCTTATATGCCTTTTTAATATTGCTGCGGACTTCCAGAGAAAATCCTGCCCTTCTTAAACCAAGCGCATTTAGGCCGAAAATACTTGCCTCCCCTCTCGCCGGAGAAAGAAGCATATACGGCGGCAGGTCCTTGCCCAAACGCGTACGGGCGGATATCATGGAGACCGCCCCTATCCTGACAAATTGGTGTATTGCGCAGTATACCGAAACAAAGGCCCTGTCTTCGACTTCTACATGACCGCCTAAAGTAGCGGCATTGGCAAGTATAACGTTATTGCCTATCTTGCAGTTATGGGCTATATGAACAAAACCCATTATAAAATTGTCATCGCCTATTATGGTGGAAGACTCCTCCTCGGTGCCGCGGTGGATAGTGGCGTATTCCCGGATGATGTTGCGCTTGCCTATTTTTAGATAGCTTCTTTTCTTCCGGAAGGATAGATCCTGCGGAAAATGGCCTATAACAGCGCCCATGTGGACTTCGGAAGACTCTCCTATCTCGGTTCCTTCCGATATATAAGCATTCGCCCATATTTTGACACCGGGGCCTATCGTTACGTTATCCTCTATCACAACGTAAGGGCCTATTTCGACCTCAGGCGCTATCTTTGCTCCGGGATTTATGACCGCTGTGGGATGTATTGCCATTAGCTACCGTCTCTGAGGAATATCGTCTTGACACCCTGCCCGACTCTTTTAATATCCTTGCCTATGCCGGTGAACGTCTCCCCGCATCCGGCAAGCTGTGCCATTAGCAACAATACGATGCTAACAAGTAAAAATTTACAAATTAATTTCATCTTTACACTCCTATTTATGGGTATAAATATACAACTATTTCGTATATAAGTCAATAATATTGATACTCTCCTCACTCCTGCAAGTGTTGCTCAACTTTGTGGTTGTCTTTGCACAACAATATTAATACTTTCCTCGCTCCGGCGAAATTCTTAACGCTTCTCACTTCGTCAAAAAGTGCCCTCGTTCCACTCGGGCACCCTGGAAAGCTGTTAGCGAGGGGCGGGGGCGAAATAACTCGGGGGCATTACCATGCCCCCTCATCCCGCCATCGTACCTATATAACGGGCGGGCCCGCTCCGCGGACAAATTTCGCCCTTTTAGAAACCGCTTTTTGACTCGTTCGAAACTAAATTTCGCAGTCGCTCGGAGAAGTATCAATATTGTTGTAAGCAACGTTGCAATACATTGAACTTGATATTCCAGCGAGCGAATAAAATTTTAGCCTCGAGCCCGGGAAAAAGCGGTTAAATAGGGCGGTGGACTGTCCGCCCGCTATTAACACGTCAGCGGCCCCGACGGTACGTCGGGGCGAGCCGACACGGTAGTGTCGAGCGAGTTCACCGCCCCCGCTTTTTCCCGTAGGCGAGAGGCGTAAAAAATTTTACCTGAGCGAGCGGAATTCAAGTTCAATGTTACACATCGAGTACAATATTCGTGCCTGCAAAGCCTTCGTCGACTGAGCCGCCCATATACTCCTGGACCCAGCCCTTATGAAGGCCGTATTTATCCAGAAGTTTAAGCGCCTCATCATACTCTTTTTTGTTTATCCGGCGGGAAAGCCCGCTGTGTTTAAAAGCGTTGTAGGCGGGGTAATACTGGCTCATGAAAGAGATATATGTCTTTTCGCCGAGTGAGCGGGATATGAATTTAAGGACCTCTTCTGTGCCGCTTATATTATGAGGAAGTATAAGGTGGCGTATGATAAGGCCTCTGACTGCGATGCCGTTATCCGCCAGCTTTAGATCCCCGGCCTGTCTATGCATCTCTTTGACAGCAGCCTGATTGACTTCTACATAATCCGGCGCCGTCGAATACTGCAGCGCATACTTATTATCGCCGTAACGCATATCGGCAAGGTATACATCCACAATACCATCCAAAAGCTGCAGTGTCGATATTCCCTCATAACCGCTTGTATTGTAGACTATCGGTATATTTAGGCCTCCTTTGTGCGCGAGGAGGATGGCTTCTCTTATTTGCGGCGCGTAATGGGTAGGCGTTACAAGATTGATATTATGCGCTTTCTCTTTTTGGAGCGAAAGCATGAGGCCAGCCAGATCTTCCGTTTCAAATGGCTTTCCGTTTTCAATCTGGCTTAATTGATAATTCTGGCAGTATACGCAGCGTAGATTACAATGCGCAAAGAATATGGTGCCGGAACCGTTCTGGCCTGAGATTGGGGGCTCTTCGCCCAAATGAAGGTGCGCGGAGTAGACCTCGGCCACTTTACCTGCCTTGCAAAAGCCAAGCTCATTCTTTAGCCTGTTTACTCCGCACTTCCGCGGGCATGCGGCGCAATTTTTTAATAATCTCTCGTAATCCAAATTAAATATTGAATTTATCGGCGAGGTCCGCCACTACGGGAATCTTCCAGTAATTGCCCATGAGCACCTGGACAATCCCTAATAGCGAAAGCGTGCCGAATAATATAATACTGATAAAACCTACGATCCAGCCGACGAACGGGATTATGCCGATTATGCCGGCGGCCAACTCTCCGATAAGCAGGACCAATCCTTGCTTACCGTGAAAGCGGACAAACTTATTATCCTTTTTCACAACAAGCGGTATAAGACACAAAATACCAAGATACGCCATCAATGCAAATACCTTACCGTCCTTGACTTCTTTATCTTCCGCCATGCTTCCCCCTTTTTAAAAGTTAGTATACAACACACAATCAGGCTTGTCAATATGCTAATAAAATAGGAAACCCAGTCTCGCCAAAAGCGGGACTGGGTTTCCTATCGCTAAATAACTAACCAACTAACAAACTAACTGACTACCTTAGAACGTAACTTTGCATGTACCGACTAATTCGGTCGCTACATTCTTGGACTTGGAATTTGATCCACCGGAAACAACGCTCGCGCTATACTGTTCCGGGCTGATGTAATGATCGCCGGACCAGAACCATGCGCCCAGAAGGCCGAATGATACGTCTTCTGTATAGTCATAGTTCAATTCGACATCCAACTCATTACCGACGTGCCTGTTGCCGCCGCCAAATACGTTTATGGCGTCTTGAGCCAGCCAGAAATCTATCCATCGGCCGCTTACCTTCAGGTTATCCATAGGCTGCAACGAACCCATTAGGATAAACTGATGGAGGTTTGTATCGCCTCTGTCGTTGACGGTAGCGTTATTTATGCTGTTGGTATAAAGGTAATTATACCATTCATGAATGGCGCTATCAACTTTGCCGCGATACATCCTATCCCAACCACCATATCGATGGTCGGTATTATTGACATCTTCATCTATCTTCTCGCCCGAATAGTAGATGTACTCGGCGCCTAGTTTCGGCTTCCATGCATACTGATCCTGCCAAAGCCTCATTTCGCCTCCGACATCAACGGCTCCGGCTCCTCTTGGCCTTTCGTCTATTTGGGTTGTACCACGATAATAGGTACCTACCTGAAGAGCACCTTCCGCCCAAAGCGTAATCGCTTCATGCGGATCAAAGCTGCCGCGCATACCTATGGTATGGACCGTATTGCCGTCTTTCATAGCGCTAGAAGCGCCGCCGCCGGCAACTTTGCGCAGGCTTCGGTCGTTCTTTATGAAATAATACAATTCGGCTTCGGCATTGTTGTACTGGCTTAGATCGCAGCCAAGGTTTGCTCCGTACAGCTGTTCATCATCATTTGCGCCGATGTCGTTTTCGAGTATCATGGCGTAAACAAGGTCCAACGTCCAAGGCGATGCATCCCATGTCGCTCTTACTGCATCAAATGCATTAAGAACCGACCATTCGTCGCCTGACAATTGATGCTGAGGATCCTGCCAGCCATTGGCTCCTATGATGAATCCCTTACCGTACCAAAGGTCCTGACGTCCGATCTTCACTGTCAAAGGTGCAAAGAAGAATTCTTTCAATGTCACATAAGCAAGGTCAACGTCTATTTTGAATTCATCGTTTGAAGCCGTATGACCGGTATCACTAGGATACACATATCCGTTTATGTGATCCCCGCCGTCCCATATGCGCACATTCCAATCTCTCTGGTTTACCACCCTGATCGTCGCGGAGACGTTATCCGTCAAATCCGCATCGAGCTGAATTTCCGCAGTGGTCATGAAATAATTGGCGTCAGCGGCATTGTTGTCTCTTGTCCCTACTGCCACGCCATTCGCATTCCACTGGTTAAAGTCATAATTCTTGCGGTCGATCCATCTCATTATGATGTCACCGCTCAGCTTTATGCTTTGAGTTTCAGCATATACAGGGAGAGTAATAGCAACCAAAAGAGCGACTAAACACAATGCTCTTAAAAACTTCATGCCTTACCTCCTTAAAAATTTTACTTTCTTTATTTCTGTTAAGAAAATTACTCTATGTTAAAACGGGCGTTAGAAAATATTTGCCCGATGACACTCTTATATATCTATATCACAACTTATAGGCATCTTCGAGTTTTTGGTTTCACCACCTTTCGTCTCAAGATTAAAGAGCCTATTGCGGTATAGGCGTTAGGATGTAACACTACGTAAAACTATACAAAAAGCTACCTTTTGTGAGAAGTATACCACAAAACCGGCTTTTGTCAAGGTCTTTGGGCAAAAATTTCCGAATTCCTAAATACTTCCTCTATTTCGGGTTGCGAGAGCCCTGCGTCACCGAGAACCCGCTCGGCATCGGCCTTCGTCGTAATATCTTCCGGCTTATGGGTATCAGTATTAAGGATAAGCTTGGCGCCTGTTTTTCGCGCCATTTCCGCGACATGCTTATTGGAAGCCGAATGGTTCTTGCGGGTGGTTATTTCGAGGTGTACGCCATTTTTGGCGGCTCGCATGGCATCCTCTTCGCTTATATTGCCGGGGTGGGCAAGTATGTCGGCCCCGCTCTCTATGGCCATTCTATTGGTACCGGGAAGAACGGGTTCGCTCAATGTTTCGCCATGCACCACAATAATCTTTGCGCCTTCTCCCCGCGCGTATTTTATAAGGGGGGCTATCTCTTCAAGGGGGACATGCGTCAACTCCACGCCCGGTATGACCTTTATATTTTTCCAATAGAGGCTCAGAGCCTTTGCGACTTTAACTATTCGCGGCACTATAAAATCTATATTTGACCGGTCGCAATGGTCTGTGATGCCGATGGCCTTATAACCCTTTACTTCCGCTCGCCGCACCAGCTCGCTCGGTAAAAGTTCTCCGTCACTTAATAATGTGTGAGTGTGTAGGTCTATCATAAATTCGTGGTCCCTCCGCGCCTATCCGCCTTCGGCGGATTTTACGGCGCTACCCCTGGCGGGACTCCCTTCGGTCGCGGGATCAATCCCGCCTTCGGCGGGATTGGCGCGCCTGGCCCGAGTCGAACGGGCGACACCAGGTTTAGGAAACCTGTGCTCTATCCAGCTGAGCTACAGGCGCGTGCCGTGTTATTGCGTCTCTGCACGCCCCGCCGACGCTTTGTGGCGGGGCGTCCTTAATATTTTATCAAAGAAAAGATCTCGTGGCCCTTGTTCTTCTCGCGGCCTTTTAAAAATGCGAGTTCTATAAGAAACCCTATTCCGGCTATCTCGGCGCCCATCTTCTCTACCAGATTTATTGCGGCGCCAAGAGTCCCACCCGTAGCCAAAAGGTCATCGATTATAAGGACCTTATCGCCTTTTTGTATAGCGTCCTGATGCATCTCCAGAATATCAGTGCCGTACTCGAGCGCATATTCGGCGTAATAGGTAAGGTGGGGCAGCTTTCCTTTTTTGCGAACGGGTATGAAGCTCGCTTCCAACTTATAGGCGATCGCGGACCCGAGTATGAAGCCCCTCGACTCTACGCTTACCACTCTGTCGATCTTTTTATCTTTGAACTGGTCGACAAGCGCATCGACTGCTTTTTTAAAAAGCGCGGCATCTTTTAGAAGTGGTGTTATATCTTTAAATATTATGCCTTTTTTAGGAAAGTCCGGGACGTCTCTTATCGCCGCTTTCAATTCATCCGCTACAGGATTCATACCTATACCTTTTCTTTTAGGAACGGGGTCAGTGTGCCTTGGATTGAGGAAAGTTCCTGTTGCTTAAGATAGGCGCGCAATTTTTTCATTGCCGCGAACTCTATCTGCCTCACTCGCTCTCTGGTTATATTAAACCTTTTTGCCGTATACCCTAGCGTACGAGTTATGCCCTCTTTTAAGCCGAAACGCAGCGTAAGGATCTTTCTTTCCCGGGGGGACATCTGTTTTAGGAGTTCGCCCACCTTTTCTTTTTTGAGAAAATCCACAAGCTCATCGGCGGCTGTAGATGTGTTTTCATCCTCTATAAGATCCATGAATTCCGCCGTGCCCTCTTCGCCTATGGGCGCGTTAAGCGACGATATCTTTGCCGCCATCTTGTCGAGCTGCCGCACCCTTTTCAGAGAAAGCTTCATTCGTCTGGCTATCTCTCCCAATCTGGGCCTGCGCTTGAGTTCCAACTGCAGCTGCTCTGATATTTTTTTAAAGCGCATCGCGGATTCTACCATATATACGGGAACGCGTATGGTCTTGCCCTGGTTTGCGATGGCGCGGGTTATGTACTGCCTTATCCACCACGCGGCATAGGTTGAAAACCTGTAACCCCGCTTGGGGTTATATTTCTCGACGCCCTTCATAAGGCCGAGGTTACCCTCTTCGATGAGGTCCATCATAGGCACGCCGAGATAGCTGTAGCGTTTTGCGATGTTTATTACAAGGCGCAGATTGGACCTTATCATCTTGGCGCGCGCGGGCTTACTGCCTTTCTTTATCTTATAGGCAAGGTCCAGCTCTTCTTCCGCCGTAAGAAGGGGGATATTTTTTATATCTTTTAAATACAGCTTAATAGCGTCCATGGTTATTTTTTCTTATTCTTCACCACTGCCTGTGCCGCCGAAAGCCGCGCAATCGGGACGCGGTAAGGCGAGCAGCTGACATAATCCATTCCTACTATGTGGCAGAATTCAATACTGTCGGGATCCCCGCCGTGCTCTCCGCATATGCCTATTTCCAAACCCTTCTTTGCCAAGCGGCCTTTTTCTATGCCCATCTTTATCAACTGGCCCACGCCGTCGCGGTCGATAGACTGGAACGGATCCTTGGGGAGGATATTCTTCTCAAGATAAGCCGGCAAGAATCCGCCTATATCGTCGCGGCTGAAACCGAACGTCATCTGCGTGAGGTCATTTGTTCCGAACGAAAAGAAATCCGCGACTTCGGCGATCTTGTCCGCGGTAAGCGCGGCGCGCGGTATCTCTATCATCGTCCCGATCATGTAATGAAGTTTTATTTTGTGCTTCTTCTGGATCTCTTCGGCTTTGGCTTTTATGATATCGTACTGGTCTTTTATTTCTGTCTCGGATCCGACGAGCGGAACCATTATCTCCGGAAATACCTTGACTCCCTTCAAGGTAAGCTCTGCCGCCGCTTCAAATACGGCATGGGCCTGCATGCGGGTGATCTCCGGATACGTTACGCCCAGACGGCATCCGCGATGGCCAAGCATCGGGTTGAGTTCGTGCAGTTTCGCGATCCTAGCTTCCAGTTTTTCCAGCGAAATACCGAGGTCTTTTGCCAGATCTTTTTTCTTATCGTCTTCCTGCGGCAGAAACTCGTGTAAAGGCGGATCTAGGAGCCTTATTATGACAGGCAGGCCTTCCATGGCCTTTAAGATACCTCTAAAATCTTCCTTCTGATAAGGAAGCAGTTCCGCAAGAGCGCTCTCTCTCGCCGCTGTCGTTTCAGCCAGGATCATCTTCCTTATAGATTTTATTCGAGCAGGATCGAAGAACATATGCTCGGTACGGCAGAGCCCTATGCCTTCGGCGCCAAATTTTCTTGCTATCGCAGCGTCTTCGGGCCTGTCGGCATTGGTCCTGACATCCATCTTTCTTACTTCGTCGCATATCTTCATGAAACTATTAAAACATACATCTCGTTCAATATGGGGCTCTACTAAAGGAAGTTCGCCGGTATACACATTGCCCTTAGTGCCGTTTAATGTGATCCAGTCGCCTTCTTTTACAGTGGTGTTGCCGGTAACAAAACGCCTTGAGCCTTCTTCAATGTGTATAGAGCCACATCCGACTATGCAGCATTTGCCCCATCCGCGCGCCACAAGAGCGGCGTGTGATGTCATGCCGCCTTTCGACGTAAGTATGGCCTGGCTTGAGTGCATACCGTGCACATCTTCGGGTGATGTCTCTTCACGGACTAAAATGACTTTCTTGCCGTCTTTTGCCCATCGCTCGGCATCCTCTGACGTAAATACTGCCATTCCGACGCCGCCACCGGGGCCGGCGGGTAAACCTTTGGCAATAAGATCGCCGTCTTTTTCGGCCTTCGGGTCTATCATGGGATGTAAAAGCTCATCGATCTGCGCCGGAGTTACGCGCATTACTGCCATCTCGTTTGTTATAAGCTTCTCTTTCACCATATCAAGTGCTATCCTTACCGCGGCAGGGCCGTTTCGTTTGCCGATACGGCATTGCAGCATAAAGAGTCTGCCCTTTTCAATGGTGAATTCTATGTCCTGCATATCTTTGTAGTGATTTTCCAGTTTTTTCTGTATCGCGAAGAGTTCCTTGTAGGCCTTGGGCATCAGCTCTTCCAGCGTGGAAAGCTTTTTATTATGGTCGCTTCTCGATTCGTTATTTATGGGCGACGGTGTCCTTGTGCCGGCGACTACGTCTTCGCCCTGCGCGTTTATAAGATATTCGCCGTAGAATTTGTTTTCGCCGTTTCCCGGGTCCCTTGTAAACGCGACACCTGTCGCGGAATCGTTGCCCAGATTTCCGAAGACCATCGACTGCACGTTTACGGCAGTGCCCCATTCATCGGGTATGCCCTCGATCTTGCGGTAAGCGATAGCGCGCTTTCCGTTCCATGACGCGAATACCGCGCTTACGGCGCCCCACAGCTGTTCGTGGGGATCATCGGGAAATGGTTTATTTAAAACGCTCTTGATTCTTTCTTTAAAGAGCGTCGTAAGCTTCCTTAGATCTCCAACTTTTAAATCGGTATCAGTTTTGTAATTCTTGGACTTCTTCATCTCGTTCATAATGCCTTCGAGCTGCTTTCTTATTCCCCTACCCTCTTCCGGCTCAATACCTGCCGCTTTTTCCATAACAACATCGGAGTACATCATGATGAGCCTTCTGTACGCGTCGTAGACGAATCTTTCATCGCCCGAAAGTTTTACGATACCGGGTATCGTTTTTTCCGTTAAACCTACGTTCAGCACCGTCTCCATCATGCCCGGCATAGATTTGCGCGCGCCGGAGCGCACGGATACCAAAAGCGGATTTGCCGCATCGCCGAACTTCTTCTCCATAAGATGCTCGACCTTCGAAAGAGCTTTAGTGACCTCGCCTTTCAGGTCCTTCGGGTATGTCTTCTTATTTTTGTAATAATGAATGCTTACGTCCGTCGTTATTGTGAACCCCGGGGGCACAGGAAGCCGTAATTTAGGATGGCCTGCCATCTCGGCAAGGTTCGCGCCTTTGCCGCCCAGAAGATTTTTCATCGATTCATTTCCGTCGGCCTTTCCGCCGCCGAAGGAGTATACGTATCTTGCACTTTTACTGCCCATTTCAACTGACCTCACTTTCAAATTTTCGAAGAAAATTTGATACTGCGGCAGCGTTAAGCAATCCGACGAATAGGAGGATTGTAGCTGCCGAAGTATCTCTGTTTTCTACATGTTAAACTGCACTTTCAGATATTCTTTAACTTTATCAAGCGCGACGCGATCCTGTTTCATGGTATCGCGGTCGCGCACTGTTACTTTTTTATCTGTGAGACTCTCTACATCTATCGTAATGCAATAAGGCGTACCCACTTCGTCCTGCCGGCGGTACAATCTGCCGATGGAAGCAGTGTCGTCATACATCACTCTTAAGGATTTCCTTAAATCGGCCGCAAGGGACTTTGCCATGCTGACGACCTCTCCCCTATTTTTTAAAAGCGGGAGGATCGCCGCTTTTATCGGCGCGAGTTTTTTATGAAGTCCGAGTACGACGCGCTTTTCGTCTTTCACTTTTTCCTCGCGGTAGGCATCGGCAAGAAATGCCAGGATGGACCTGTCTATACCTCCCGACGGCTCTATGACGTAGGGAATGTATCTCTCCTTCGTCTCTTCGTCGAAATACTGCAGGTCTTTGCCGCTTAAATTCATATGCTGCTTTAAATCAAAATCGGTCCTATTGGCTATGCCCTCGAGCTCTGACCATCCGAACGGAAATTTATATTCTATATCGGTGCACGCCTTGGCGTAATGCGCAAGCTCGCTTTTTTCGTGCTGGCGCTTTCGAAGATTGTCTTTATTTATGCCGAGTGAGGTATACCAGCTGAACCGCTCGTTGACCCATTTTTCGTACCAAGTCTCGTCTGTGCCGGGTTTGACAAAAAATTCTATCTCCATCTGTTCGAATTCGCGCGAGCGGAATGTGAAATTTCCGGTAGTGACTTCATTGCGGAAAGATTTGCCTATCTGCGCTATGCCAAATGGGATCTTTTTTCGGGAGGTGTTTACGACATTCTGAAAATTTACGAATATGCCCTGCGCCGTCTCGGGCCGCATGTATATGAGGCCCGCCTCATCAAGAACAGCGCCGAGATGAGTTTTGAGCATGAGATTAAATTGCCGCGGCTCCGTGACATCCCCGCCGCATTCGGGGCACTTATTCTTTACGAGGTTTTCGACCTTAAAGCGTTTTTTACAGCCTTTGCAGTCCGCAAGTGTATCTTCAAAACCTGCAACGTGCCCGGAAGCCATCCAGGTCATGGGGTGCATAAGGATAGAGGCATCCAACCCCTCTATGTCATCGCGCTCATAAACGTTGGAGCGCCACCACGCGTCTTTGAGGTTACGCTTAAGCTCGGCACCAAGCGGCCCGTAATCCCACGTGCTCGCCAGGCCTCCGTATATTTCGCTGGATTGAAACACGAATCCGCGCCGCTTACATAACGATACTATTTTATCCATTAGGTCGGTTTGCTGTTGGGCCATCTTGCCTTCCTTTTTTGTCCGCCAGAGGCGGATCCGCCTTTGGCGGAAAACTTTGGATATGTTAACACAGGCGAACCGCAAAATCAAGTCTTTTCGGAATGACTTTTTCTCAAGTATTTCATTCCGTCGCTATAGTATCTCCTGTTTTACTCTTTTATAGCTATTGCGCCGTATTTGCATGCTGTTATACATACGCCGCAGTCAATACATTCATCGGGATGAAAAACTACGTTTTTCTGCCTCTCTAACGCGCCGACCGGACAGGCCTCCACACAGCCGTCGCAGGTACTGCCGCACCCACAGCTTACGCATTTACCGTCCTTCCAGCAACATTTATCATAATCAATGACTATCATTTTTCGATTTCTCCTGTATCGGGACGTCCCCTTCCGCCGCGTCCCCTTTTACCCAAAACTGCCCCCGTATTCCGGGAAGGATGAGATAGCATACCAGCAATATCGCAACAATCGCAGGAAATGCAATTAGCATCCAAAAATCGAGATCCGTAAAACCCATCCCCCAGTATATAAACAATAAAACCAAAGCACAGATTGTAAGAGGAATGCCTATAACATGAAGATACCATGCCAGTTTAGCGCGTAATAATATACCGGCGCCTAAAAAGAATAATAGGGCGGCTGCCAATAATAAAGGTAAAAATAACCATCCTAACCCGGCGGTGCTGCCGGTCCTTTTTTCAAAAGTGAGGAGTAAATATAGATTCCAGATGCCGAACAAACCGATTAGAATCTCAAACACACCAATTATAATCAAACCCACTGATTTTTTATTGTCCATAATCCTCTCCCATTTTCTAATCTGCCCCCTTTTTACTCGTCCCCTTTTTACTTTTTACCTTTTTAGGGTGCTCCCCTTTGGCCCGTACCCTTTCTGCCGCTTTTATATTATCGTCATGAGACATCACGCCGATATGGACGTTGCAATAGGCCAAATGGTTATAAATGCTAAGAACGTGCTTACAGCCTGGATATTTGCATTTTCTATGAGTTGCCGACTTCTTCATCTCCATGCTGCATCTCCTAAATATAGGTACACTTTCCGCTTCAGCTCCAGCTCCGTTTCCCAATTACCTCGGAAAGCGTTTCTAGTTACCCTAGTTACCTAGTATTTTTCTTAAAATCCGCGATTAGCTCTTTGGCTCTTTCTGCCTGCGCATCTTCCACCATAACTTCCATACCGGTAGCATGAGGGTATATTCCCCCGCTCCATTCATTTGTAACCAAATAGTGGATGTTGTCAGCCTCCAGTATGGATTTAATAAGCGGCAGTTCTCCGGGGCTGAATGTAGAGTAAACTTTTGTATATGCCATTACGCTATTTCTTTTTTTAATCGTGCTAGGCACCATTTATTATGAAAAACTGGTAAATTTGCCCTTGTAATCCTTCAATAATTCTTTTGCCTCATTATATTTTTCGTTATCTACCATGATTCTCGCAGCCTGAACAAACGGCCTAACGGCAAGAAAATTATCACCCTGTACATAATATTCTATTTTACTGGCATCAAGCAGTGACTTTATAAACGCAATATCCGCCATGTTGTATGTCTGTAATAGTTCTTTAAATTTTATGTATTCTTTCATTGCTATATAGTTTTCGGTGGTAACGTTCTATTTACGGACATCCCAGATTCAGTGACGTGTCCCAAAGTGACCCGGCCCCTTTATCATAATTTTCTAATCTGCCGATTTTTCCGCCAAAAGCGAATCCGCCTCAAGCGGAAACCAGGTTAGAACGGCGTTTTCGGATGTCCCGCCGGTATAATATATAACGGCTCTGTGCCGCTTGGCAGATTCAGAACCTTTTTTACTTGGTTGTCGTCAAAAGCCCCCACAGGGACTGAAGCGAGCCCGAGCGCCACCGCCTGAAGATGCAGGTTCTCGGCCGCGTGCCCCGCCTCTATTTCAACATATCTATTGCCGCGGCCGCCGTATTTTGCGGTAGTTCTTGACCTGACTGCGCATATGACTATTGAGGCCGGCGCCTCTTTTATCGATGCCTGCCCCAGCGCAGCGCCCGAAAGTGCGGAGCGCATATCCCCGCCGCTATTTTTTATAATGGCGTGGTTTTCTATATCGTAATAAAAGACCCCGTCGCCTTTTACCAGATAAATCTCAAGAGGGTATAACGCGCCTGCCGACGGGGCAGCTCTTAACCCCCTGCGCGCATCCGTAATACCCTGCGTCGCCCACAATAGCTGCGATACCTCTTCCGCCGCGAGCGGTTTGGAAGAAAAAGACCTGACTGAGCGCCGTTTTTGGATGCATTCTTCTACGCTCATCGCGCCTTTTAAATTCGGTTTTGGCAGAATAATCTTTTCCGGCTGCTTCATCTCTTCCCCCTCCGCCTGAGTTATAAATCCGCAGCAAGTTGCAATAGCAAAGGCTGTTAAAAATATTTTATGTACGGGTTTCATGCGGCACCTATTATTATTTTACCATTCTTTCGACAAGTAATAGGGCGACCAGTAACGCCGCGAACATTCCGATGAACGGCCTGTACTTAGGGACTAACCCGGAAACTATTAAGCCGATTCCTATTATAATTTTTCCGATAGCAAATATTGTTTCCATCTTCCGCCCCGTCCCCTTTTTCTAAAAGTTATCTGCCCCTAACTGCTACGTCCCCTTTTTTCCCCTTTTTTCCCTACTTTATCATATTATTTACTTTATTCACCTTTTAGCGGAACTATATACGCCTTTATGAATTTTTCAATAAAATTAATTGTCTCTTCCTTGGCCATGGGCGGGCTTTCTGCAACCCAAACAGCGAAATTATACAAAACTTGCGTATCGGCTTTTATCCATTTTGAATTCCTATATAGCACATACAACAAAGTAATCATAGTGACTCTTTTATTGCCGTTTTGAAAAGGATGATTCTTGATCATCAGGTAAAATAAGATGCTTACTTTGTCAATAAATGTTGGGTATAAATCTTTTCTGCCAAAAGTCTGCATCGGAGCCGATAGGCAACTTTCCAGTACATTGGGAAATCTTGTAGCAAAGTCAGGAATTGGTTCACTAAAGGAAAGCTTCTCGCACGTTAAACTAAAGATAATGTGTTCAATTTCATAAAGCGTAACTATCTGCATTATTCTCTTCCCAGTTTTTTTAGAACTTCTCCATAGTCTTGCACCGTTTTTCTAACCGCTTTTTCAATAGTCCGCTTTTCTGCTTCTCTGAGCGGTCTACCCTTGACGTTAATAGATCTCTTATCTAATGCGCTCTGAGGGATTGCATAGCTTCTTCCGATTTTTATAGCTTTTATATCGCCTTTTTTGACTTTTTTGTATACAGCTATCCTGCTTATTCCCAGCATTTTTGCCACTTGGGCAATAGATATATATTCCGATTTTTTCATAACATACTCCTAATAAATGAGTTATATTTGTTAAGTTTATCCAATTAGGTTAACAATTGTTAACTACTCTAATATGGTTAACAATTGTTAACTTACTATACTATCCGGCGCTTTTTTTGTCAACTATATTTTGCTATGCCCACTTTCCGCTTCAGCTCCCGCTCCGTTTCCCGATCAGCTCGGAAAGCGTTTCTAGTTAATTCGGGTTAGAACGGCGAAAAATTCAAGGCTACTTCTTAATCCAAATCTTATAAATCGGTCTTGCCATACAAGCTATCATAAGTATTACAAGAACAGTGTAGCTTATGTTTAATAGTTGAGGGAATAGTTTAACGATGATGATAGTGGCGAATAAAACCGACCATTTAACCAGCCCTATATCCAAAACCGTCAATGTCTTTATTCTTTCATTAAGTCGCGCTATCACGATCCACCTCCTGTCTGGCTTGCAGCCCGTCACTTTTATCTGCCCTTTTTCGGTTGCTTTCCGACGCTCCTTTTCATTCCCTTTATCTGGCCTTTCATTTCTCTTGTCTCTTTTTGCGTCGCTTTTTGGACTTTCACTCTTTCCTTCGCCAGCTCTTTATCTTTCTTCTGTAGTTCTTTCCGCGCGCGGACAGCGGCTCTTTTCGCTTTGCGTTCGGCTATCATCGCATTCTTTTCTTCTTCCGGCTTACCTATTGTGGCAAACCAGTCGCCAACACGGTGAAATATCGCTTCATCGCTCGCATGCTCATACGCAGTAGCACTCGCCCCCTTTTCCCCGCCCTCTGCAGCTAATACAGGTGAATAAGCCGCCAGCAGTGCCATCATAATCACAATCGCCGCTATTTTCCTCATGGCTACCCCCTTTTTTAAGCTGTTTTATTCTCTGTCCTAACGATCGATCCGCCCGCTCTCTTTATTGATTTTGGTGACGTCCCGTTTGGGGACATCCCTGCCAATTCTAACCAGGTTAGAGCGGCAAGGCATCATTTATTTTACAGTGGAGTGTCCCAAAGTGACACGTCCCCTTTTATTCAAGATATTTTTCTGCGGGATAAATATTAAATCTGATCAGTTCAAAAGTACCATCCGGCTTTTCACGCAGATGCCAAAGCCGTGCGTTCCCGGGAGATTGCTTTCCCACCGATTTAAGCCCCATCAACATTTCAATAAGCCGTCCACCCGAAAGATAGTGCCCGACGATCAAAATAGAACTCTCGGACCGGCCGAAGCGTTCTATTAGCAAATCACGCGCCTTTTGAATGCGCAACATCCCATCCGCGTAATTTCCATCTGCATAAAAATATTTCATAGCGGGGTCTCTTAATCTTAAATACTTTTGATCCTTGGCATCCAACACGATCGATGCCCCATTTGCAAATGCAGCCGCCGACGGCTGGACGTTCCTGTTATCCTGATAACAGCATTCATCTAATTCGGGCCATATTTCGGCAGTCGCATTATTTTTTCGTAGATAAGGAAGTATGGTATTGATGGCGCGCTTCTGCGGGCTTACACAGATAACATCAAATTTATAGCCGTTTAAAGACTTCGTAAGATCTGATATCTGCGATTCACCTTCTTTTGAAAAAGTCTCTTGAGCCTTTTTGGTATATTGGCCTGTAGCGTTTGCGACCGTTTCGGCATGCCTTACAAAATATAAATCAAGCCCCTTTGCTTCCCCGCAAAAAATTATGCCGCAAAGTAAGAGGCCCAGCGCGGCAAATATTACCGGAGTACTGCCCGGCCTGCCGATTCTTTTTCTAAAATTTCTCACATATCCCAAATCGCCCTCCCTTTTATATGCCGAATTTCTCATGGTGACGTTCCGTTTGGGGACAAATGGAAATCGACCGCTTGTAACTCACTGTCTATAAAGCTGTTATATCAAAGTGACCCGCCCCCTTCGTCCCCTTTTGTCATAATGTCCCGTCTACTTCAAAATCATTTCCCCGTCGACACGGAACACTCGACTCAAAACTATAGCGGAGGATTTGGTTCACGTCCATCCGCGCCTCAGCAAAACTTAGGAGTGCAGGCCGAGGGAAGCCGGAACTGACCGAAGAATTACTCCTCCGAAAGCAGCACCCGTAAGGGTGCTGCGTGGCCCACGAGGGAATTCCGGAGGGCTCCCCGGCCGAACGACTTTAGTTTTGCCCAAATCCGGAGCGTGTTTTGAGGCGAGTGTTCCGTGTCGACGTTGTTATGACGTAATCGCCTTCAAAAACTCCAGCGACTTCAGCTGCGTATCTAATTGATACTCGAGGAAGCGCTTCATGAGGCCTTCGAGCTCCTCGCCTACGTCTTTCGAAACCTTTATATTCTCGGCCTTTTCGTATGTGGCGCGCTCGATGTGATCTATAAAATTGACGGTGCCGGCAAGGATGTGGCGGCACGTTGAGTCCTTTGCCGTGCAGTTCTTGCATAGGAGGCCGCCGAATTTATAGCTGAACCTGAGTGCGCCGTTCTTCGAATCTACCGCCCCGCCGCATGCCACGCAGGCATCGAGCCGCGGCATGACTCCGGAAAGTAAAAGCAGTTTTATCTCAAGTATGCGCGCAATGCGCTTTGGCGATGCGTCGGTCTTTAAGAGGTTTAGGCTGTTTAATAGAAGATCGAATATCTCAGCACCCTGGCCGCTATTTTCGGTGAGGGCATCGACAAGTTCTACGAAATAATACGCGTAGCCGGTCTTTACTATGTCTTTGCGGATGTCTTCGAAGAAGTCCGTGAGGTCGCATTGGGAGGCAATGTGGATATCGGATTTCTTGGATTCGTAGAATACTATGCGGTTTTGCGTGAACGGCTGGACCTGGTAGCCCAACGGCCCCCTTGGCCCCCTTATCCCCTTTAAGAGCCCTTTTATCTTGCCGAAATCGCGCGTAAAAAACGTGACCAAAAGGCTTGTTTCGCGGATATCCCGCTTCCTTAGTATTATGGCATCGGTGGTGTGTATTGGCATGTCAGGTTCATCTCAATCGTCAGATAATCCTACTGTATCAGGCGTGACGGCGCCGCCCGATATCGCAAGTTTCATGGCATCTTCGAGACTCATCTTGAGGAGTATCACTTCCTCTTCGGGGAAAATATAGAAGAATCCCGTGGCCGGGTTGGGTACGCTCGGTATATATACGTTTACAAGCTTTTTGCCGGTCTTCTCTTCTATCTCGGCTATACTTTCGGATGTCAGGAAGCCTATCGAGTACATCCCTTTTCGCGGGAATTCCACCAAAACAACCCCTCGGAACGCCTTCGTCTTATCGCCCAGAAACGCCCTGCTTATCTGTTTCAGCGTGACGTAGATCCTTCCGATCATCGGTATCTTGAAGAACATTCTTTCGCCGCTGGAAAACAGCTTTCGCAGGAATATTATCCTTGTCGCCATGCCGATCGCGATTACTATCAATATCAAAAGCACAAAGATGGTGATAGCCACGCCGTATTCAAGGTAGGGGTTTACGAGGTATGGAGTAAACAGTTTTGTAAGCGGCATCAGAAGCCCCCTGTTTATCCACTTGTAAAGGACATCAAAGACCCAGAGCGTAATGAAGATCGGCAATATTACGGCTATGCCGGTAATAAAATTGTCTCTCAGTTTCTTCCACATCTTTTCTCTCCGCGTTTGATTGTTATTTGAGTAGTTGAAATACGATCGTCGTAGCCAATATGCCCACAAGCGCCCCCGCGACGACTTCCCACGCAGTATGTATAGATTCTGTTATGCGGCTTCTTGCCACAAAAAACGCCAGTATAAAAGCCATTACGATCACCAGATTATTGGTGCTTGAAAACGCTATGGCAGTCCATATCGCGAATGCCAAAGCGGCGTGGCCGCTCGGCATGCCGCCGCGAAGGGGTGTGCCCCTATGAAAAAAGACCTTTCCGGCCACGACAAGGCTTAAGACGATAATAAATGCTATAAAAGATATATGCCAGGGAGACTGTTTTATCTTGAATATGGCGCTTTCGAAAGGAATATTGAGGTAGTACGAAAATACTATATAAAAGACTACAAACGCCGCTATCGCCGATATCAAAACCGCCGCCGCGCTTATGTCTTTTATGACGCGGGCCACAGGATTTATCGTATTTGTCGTCAGGTCCACGGCGTGCTCTACGGCGGTATTGACGATCTCCGTCACGAGGACAAAGGCGATGGCCAAAAGCACGATCAGAAGTTCCACTTTCGAAACATTAAGATATATCGCGACCAGCGTTATGAGGACCGAAAAGAGAAAATGGATGCGCATGTTGCGCTGAGTCTTCAATACATATATAAGGCCTTCTATCGCGTGGTTAAAGGAATCTACTATCTTCGGGTTCGCCATAAGGTCAAATATTCCTTCTCTTTTTTGCGCATCACCTTTCGCTCAGGCGGCGCTTCGTCATCATAGCCCAAAATATGAAGCACGCCGTGAATAATATAAAGTTCTATCTCATCTTTAAATGACGTCCCGAAGGCCTTTGCCTGCGCCCGGGCCCTATCAACGGAGATAACGATATCGCCTAATATACCTTCTTCGCCGAGTGAGAAAGATAATACGTCGGTCGGCCTGTCCTTTTGCCTGTATTTTTTATTGAGCGGCCTTATTTCGGAATCGGTGGCAAAGACGATTGATAACTCTCCCGCACGCACGCCGGATTTCCGCAAAATAGAAACAACTACTTTTTCCAGTTTTTTCGCGTTTAAAAAACGGCATCTGGATATATTTGAAACTCTCAGGTGTATCACTATTTTGTATTCTTGCTCTTAGTTTTGGCTTTGCCGTTTTCCGGATACTCCACGCGCGTGTGGAATATGCCGGTAAGTATCCGCACAAATGACTCGGCTATCTTATGCATATCTTTAAGGGTCAGGTCGCATTCGTCAAGCTGGCTGTCTATAAATTTATTGTTTATCACCTTCTGGACAAGGCTCTTTATTCTTGCGGGCGTGGGGTCATCGAGCGCCCGGCTTGCCGCCTCAACGGAATCGGCCAAAAGGACGATTGCGGCCTCTTTTGTCTGCGGCTTGGGGCCGCTATACCGGAAGCCATCTTCCCGCAGCGTCTCTTCGTTTTCCAGCTTTTCGAGCGCGCGCTGGTAAAAATAGTAAATGAGCCCGGTCCCGTGATGCTGGGATATAAAATCTATCAGGGTCTTGTCCAGTTTGTATTTTTTCGCGATCTCTATACCGTCTTTGACATGGCTCGTTATAATGAGGGCGCTCATGGAAGGCGCCAGTTTTTCGTGATGGCTCTTATTCTCCGTCTCATTTTCACTGAAGTACTCGGCCTTCTCTATCTTCCCTATGTCGTGGTAATATGCGCCCACCCTTGCCAATAATGAATTCGCGCCTATCGACTCACTGGCGGCTTCGGCAAGGTTCCCGACTACAAGGCTGTGGTGATATGTGCCCGGCGCCTCAAGCACCATGCGCCTTAGAAGCGGGTGGTTTAAGTCGGACAATTCCAAAAGCGTTATATTGGTAGTAAGCCCGAAAAGCCATTCAAATACCGGAAGAAGCAGCATTACGATAGCCGCTGAGATGATGCCGCTCGCAAAGCCCCACATGCCCTCGCGTAAAAATACGCCCACTTCAAGCAGAGTTAAAAGCCCAAGCCCGCATATGACCAGAAACTGCCCAAGGCCTACGATAACTCCTGCCTTTAGGAGTTCCGAACGCTTGCGTATTCCTCTCACGAAATATATGCCTGTCATACTGCCTATCATTGATACGACCGTTATGTCAAATTTATTACCGGCTATGACACCCGTAATAACGCTGAGCAAAATAGCTACCATAAAGGCGCAGCCCGTATCCAATAGCATCGTAAGCAGCATGGCGGCGGTTGCTACGGGCATTATATATAAAACCAACGGGGATATTACTATAACCTTGGCCAAAAATATATTTAAGAGGATCACCGTAAATATCAGGTAAATTTTTTTGCTTTTAAGAAAGGCCTTGCTGCGGTAGGAATCGAGATAAACGATCAAAATAATAACAAACAGTCCTAAAATTATCGCTACGCCGCCGGAATACGCCGCCTTAAAATGCCCCTTTTCCTTCTCGGCCAGCTGGCCGAGCTGTACTAAATGCGCGGCATTGACCCTCTCGCCTTTTCCGATTATGAGCTCATTCTTTTTTACCAGTACCTGTGTATATACGGGAGGAATCTTTTCGAGTATTGCCTTGCGGCGCGTCTCGGTCCCGGCTTTGTCATAGGCAATGCCTGAGTCAAGCGGGCTTGCTATCACGCTCGCAAGCGCCTGCCGCAATTCCTCATCATTGATGCCGCTATTTACAAGCTCTTTTTCTATTACGGGCTTTATCAGGGCTTTTGTATATAACTCGGTACGCGGTACTTTTGCCTCCGCGCCCGTCTTTGGATTGAGAACTGTTATCTCGGATTTCTTGTTTGATATGAGCTCTTCTATAATGTTGTCATCCGCGATGACTTTAGAAGATATCCCTTTGAACGCTTTTATGCCTATCTCCTCTAAGCGAGCGGGGTCTCCCCCAAGAAGAGCCAAAAGAAGGTTATTTTCAAGCGCCGTATTTGAGAGCTTCTTCAGCTTTTCTATCTTGGCGTTTTCATCGTCGCCTGCAAGCTTTTTAGCCGAATCCAGGTCCTTAAAAAACGCCAGGAGGACTTTTTCTTTTTCGGCCCAATATTCCGGCTTCATAGTATAGACGGGCAGGAAATTAGTTAGCGCCTTCTCTTTTAATTCGTTCGTCTTGGCTTCGTCAATGTTTCCGGGGTAAGTAAAGTTATAGGGCGCGTAAACATCATTGACAGATATATCGCCTTCCGCCAGCTTTATCTTATAGGACGGCTCGCCGATAAAAAAGATGGCAGTTATGAGCGCTAATAAAATCAGAAAGATCAGGACATTCGCGGGGCTTGCCATACGCATATTTTTGTATAACGCCTTCCCGCTATCGGATATTCTTTTCATATTAACCCTTTCCGCTATCCGCTCGCTCGTACGCCTTTATGATCTCTTGCACAAGTTCGTGCCTGACGACATCTTCTCCGGACAGGAACACAAATCTTATGCCCTCTATGTCCTTAAGTATATTTATAACCTGTTTCAGGCCGGATTCCTTGTGGCTTGGCAGGTCGCTCTGCGTTATGTCGCCCGTTATGACCGTCTTGGAATCAAAACCGAGCCTTGTCAAAAACATCTTCATCTGTTCGGACGTGGAATTTTGCGCTTCGTCAAGTATTATAAAAGAATTATTCAGCGTCCTGCCCCTCATATACGCGAGGGGCACGACCTCTATTATGCCCCTTTCCGTATAATCGCGTATCTTGTCCGCCTCGACCATATCGTAAAGGGCGTCATATAGCGGCCTGAGATAAGGCGTCACTTTCTCGTATAGATCGCCGGGTAGAAACCCAAGGCTCTCTCCCGCCTCTACCGCGGGCCGCGCCAGAATAATTCTACTGACGAGCTGCTTTTTAAGCGCGTTCACCGCCATTGCCATGGCCAGGTATGTCTTGCCTGTGCCCGCCGGTCCTACGCCAAAGACAATATCATTGCGCTTTATCGCCTCTACATACTCCTTCTGCCCTTTGCTTCGGGGAAAGACAAATTGGCGTTTCGCCGAGACTTCTATCTTATCAAGATATATGCTATGGACGTCTTCTTCTTTATTCTCTTTTATCGCGTGGATAGCGTAAAGGACTTCGTGCTTTTTTATCTGGCCGCCTTCGCGTATCGTTATCAAAAGTTCATTGAGAAGCCGCGTGGCGCTATCTACCTCTTTTTTTGGCCCTTCAATTGCGATACTCAGGCCCCTTGCGTACAAAGTAACGCCTATCCCTTTTTCTATAAGCTTAAGGTTCTGGTCATGAGGGCCAAATAAAAGTTTCGCCTCACTGTCATTCTTTAGGGTTAGGTCCTGTTTTACCATTCTCTTTTTTGGGTATCTTCATGCCCAGCTCTTTAAGCTGCCTCTCGTCCACATCTGACGGAGCGTCCGTCATAAGGCATACGGCCTTCTGGGTCTTCGGAAATGCTATAACATCTCTTATGGTATCGGTGCCGGTAAAGATGGTTATCAGCCTGTCGAGGCCAAACGCTATGCCGCCATGCGGCGGCGCGCCGTATTCAAAGGCCTTCAGAAGAAAGCCAAAACGCTCCTCCGCTTCTTCTTTTGATAGGCCTATTATATTAAACATCTTCTCCTGCATATCTTTTCTATGTATCCTTATGGACCCGCTGCCGAGCTCCATACCGTTTATGACGATATCGTACGCCTTTGCCCGCGGCCTGCCGGGCTCTTTATCAAGATACGGAATATCCTCATCCCTGCATGAGGTAAACGGATGATGCTCGCTATCCCACTTCTTTTCGTCTTTATTATACTTGAGAAGCGGAAAATCCAGGACCCATAATATATTGAAACCCTCTTCTTTTTTGATATTCCTGATCTTGGCAAGGTAAAGCCGAAGAGCGCCCAGCACCTCAAGCGCCGTCTTTTTTTCGGCGTCGGCGACTATAAGGACCAGGTCGCCTGTTTGGGCGCCGATTTTTTTCTGCACCAGGGCGGCCTTCTCTTGGCCCACAAATTTCAGGATGGGCGATTCGGCACCCGCTTCCGTAAATTTTATATACGCGAGCCCCTTCGCGCCGTTATCTTTGGCGAAAGCAGTCAGGTCGTCTATGTCTTTGCGCGATGCCGAGGCAAAGCCGCTTACATTTATGCCGAATATGCTGCCGCCCGGCTCAAGGGCTGTCTTAAAAATATTGAATTCAGTCCCCTCAAATATGTCCCTCAGTTCCGAGATTTCCATGCCGAAACGCGTATCCGGCTTATCGGTGCCGAATCTTGACATGGCCTCATCGTATGTCAATCTTGGAAACGGCGTTTTAATATTCACGCCCGTCACTTTTTTTATGACATATTTAAAAAGGCCTTCCGTAAGGGCCAAAATATCGTCCACATCCACAAAGGACATCTCTATATCCAGCTGGGTAAATTCGGGCTGACGGTCGGCTCTCAGGTCTTCATCTCTGAAACACTTCGCGATCTGAAAATACTTTTCATATCCGGCGACCATCAGGATCTGTTTGAATAACTGCGGCGATTGCGGCAGGGCATAGAATTTGCCGGGATTAAGCCTTGAGGGCACAAGATAGTCGCGCGCGCCTTCGGGCGTGCTTTTAGTCAGTATGGGCGTCTCTACTTCAAGGAAACCGTTTTCGTCAAGGAAGTCCCTCATCGCTTTAGTGGTGTTGTGGCGTATGCGGAGATTTCTCTGCATACAAGGCCGCCTAAGGTCAAGATAGCGGTAGTTGAGCCTTACCTCCTCTGAAATCTTAGCGTCGTCGGATATCTCAAAAGGAGGCGGTTCAGCGGTATTCAGGACTTTCAATTCCTCTACCGCGACTTCCACCTTTCCGGTCTTTAATTTATTATTCTCGGTACCTTTAGGCCGCGGCTCAACAATGCCCTTGACGGCTACGACATATTCCGAGCGCAGCTTCCTGGATTCCGTATGCATTTCCTTATTCTTTTCGGGATTAAACACTATTTGCGTCATCCCGTCCCTATCCCTTAAATCTATAAAAACAAGCCCGCCATGGTCGCGCCAGGTGTGAACCCAGCCGCAAAGCGCAGCCTTTTTCCCGAAATCCTTTTCAGTCAATTCCCCGCAACTATGTGTCCGTTTAAACATGCAGCTCCCTATTTATGCCCGTTTTAATTCCCTCTTCAGGTCTTCGTAAATCCTATCTAAGCGCACGGTTACCTGCTTCGCCGTCTTCATATTGCGCAGCACTACTTCGCCTTTCTTCAGTTCTTCATCTCCGAAAATCACCACGAATCTGGCATTCTTTTTATTTGCCAGATTCATCTGCGACTTAAGGGACCGGCCCGCGTCATAATTTATCTCGCAGAATATGTCCTCTTTACTCCGCAAATCCTCTACAGCCTTATATGCCTCGTCATGCGCCGCGGAACTTGTCGTTACGGCAAATAGATCCAATTGCTTGTTCCTTTCCGCTAATATCTCTTCGCGCTTAAGAGGGGGCAATGCCATTAAAAGTCGTTCCATGCCGATAGCAAATCCTATCGCGCCTGTCTTTTTACCGCCAAAATCTTCTATCAGATTGTCATACCTGCCGCCCGCCGCTATGGCGTCCTGCGCGCCCAATGCGGTATGGCTGACCTCAAAAACAGTGCCGGTGTAATAATCCAGGCCTCTTACAATATTTCCGTCTTCCTTGTATTCAACAGGCGTATGCTTGGTGAGAAGCTCTTTTACTTTTGTATAGTGCGTCACGCAGCTCTCGCAAAGAAAATCCTTTGCTTTGGGCGAGTTTCTGACAAGGGCTCTGCAGGACTCGACTTTACAGTCCAGTATCCGCAGCACGTTCTTGTCCAGGCGCACTTTGCAATCATCGCATAACCTGCTCTTTTCACGCGAAAAATGTTTATGCAGCGCTTCGGCAAATTTTTTCTTGTCGGCAGAGCATCCTAAACTATTGAGTTTTACTTCAAAGCCGCTTATACCTATCTTTAAAAGAAGCTCTTTCATTAAAACGATCATGCCGGCGTCCACATAGGGATTGGAAGAACCTATCGCCTCTACCCCTATCTGATGAAACTGCCTGCTTCTTCCTTTTTGCGGCCGCTCGCTTCGGAACATAGGCCCTACATAATACAATTTCACTAGGTCCTGCAGATCTATATTGTGCTGTATGAATGAGCGGACTATCGGCGCCGTGCCTTCCGGACGAAGCGCAATGTTTCTGCCTCCCTTGTCAATAAAGCTATACATCTCTTTGTTTACTATGTCTGTCTCCTCGCCTATGCTCCGGTTGAAAAGAACGCTCTCTTCAAGCATGGGTGTCCTGATCTCTTTATAACCGTAACGGGCAAGAAATCTTCTCACCGCCTCTTCCACATGCTGCCATAAATAAACATCCGGCGGCAGGATATCGCTCATGCCTTTTAAAGACTGAATTTTTTCCATATCTCCCTTTTCATATATAACATATTATATTATCCTTAAGGAGCGAAAGTCAATACATAAAAAGGGACAGCGGTAGCTGTCCCCAAAATATTACGCGGTACTGATATGATTATTTCACCCGTTGTTTCATTACAAGGCCGGGCTTGAATGTAACTGCCTTTTTGGACGGTATAGGCACAGCTTCGCCCGTACGCGGATTCCGGCCCATCCTTCCTTTTCGTGTCTTTACCTTGAAGACTCCGAAATTTCTAAGTTCGACCGTTTCGCCTTTTGCCAAGCTGTCTATGACATAGTCTAGATATTTCTGGACTACCTTCTTCACGTCTGTCTGCTTAACACCGGCCTCGTCCGAAATTCTTACTACAATGTCTTTTTTGGTCATTTTATACCCTCCGAATTGCCCTCATTTACCCGCTTGCAATTCGTCCCGAGCAAGCGAAGCGCGTCGAGGGACTACTTAATTACATCGTTGGTACCTTGCTTGAATTCTATTTTGCCCTTAGACTCGACAGCACCCGGTATTTTTCCCATATATACAAGGACCATATAGATCGCCAGGATCACTATTATCAAAAGCGCCAGGTTAATAAGCGGGCTGCCGGCCAGATCCCGCAAAAGAAGCCTGAACTTACTAACCTTTTTCAGGGACTCCTCTTTTGCATCAAGCTCTCCTAAAAGTTTATTCAGTACGATATATGAGCCATGCCAATCGTTCTCTATTTTGTGCAGGCTTAGATCGGATATAGCTGCTACACCTTTCAGCGAAAGAAGCTGGGAAATCACGTCAAAGGTCCTGTCATCATAGGAGGAGCTTATCTCAAGGTATTCTTTAAGCGCCTGGTATTTTCTTGCTATGAGCGATTTTGTTTCAAGGAAAGCGGCCTCTTCTTCGGGGGTTATCGTATCGCGGTTGACAGCGCTTTTATACATATCGTGGAACTTTATCCACAATTGCATAAAATCTTTGAGGCGTTTTATTTTTGACTCTAAGTTCCTGTCTCTCATATTGTTCGGTAATTATAATACCATAGAAAGGGGCCGTTGTCAATCCTTCAATGCACTTTGTTTGCTCATTACATCAAGCGCTTTGGGCGCTGACGCTGCCCGCGCCCAGAAGCTCTTCTATTTCATTGATGAGTTCTGCCGAGGGTTTTACCCTGAAATCTGCGCCTATCGCAAGCGCCACTCTTTTATTGGCGGGTGTCTGAAAATGTATATATGCCGGTATTTCGCCTTTGTGATTTGAAAGTATCAGCTTAAGCGACTCCAGGGCCTTTTTGTTCAGGCCGGATGTGATCAATTTTATGGATAGCGCTTTTGTCTTCTTCTCCTGCACTTCTTCAATAGGCGTTGCCTCTTCCGCGATAATCTTCGGCTCTTCTTCGCGTAAGCTGAGGCGGCCGTTTATAAACAGCATGTTGTCCGCTTTTATATGCTTTCCTATTTTGGTATAAGATCTCGGAAAGACAAGGACCTCCACTATGCCGGTAAGGTCTTCGAGCTTTGCTATCGCCATCCGCTCGCCCGTCTTTTTGGTGGTGGTTAGCTTTACCGTATTTAATATCCCGCCTATAAAGATATTTTCTCCGTCGCGCTTAGTGCCCAGGCTCATAACATTGGCATTGCCGTATATTCTCAGTATCTTTTCGAACCGGGCCAAGGGGTGTTTCGTAATATAAAAACCGAGCATCTCCTTTTCAAAGGCTAAGAGCTGGCTCTCCGGCCATTCCTTTATGTCGGGTATGTCCTGAAAACTCTTTTTGAAATTATCCTCATTTTCAAATGTGTCAAAAAATGAAAATTGGCCGTTCTGTCTGTCTTTTTGTATGCCTCCGGCCACTTCCATGGCCTTATCGAGTATAGCGACGAGCTGGGACCGGTGTAGCTTGAACGAATCGAAGGCGCCGCACTTTATAAGGCTTTCTATCACTTTTCTATTAACCGCGCGAGAATCTATATGCTCGCAGAAGTGGTAGAGCGACTTAAACTCGCCTTCCTTCTCTCTCATCGTAATAATGGAATCTATCGCGTGGTGGCCGGCGTTCTTTACGGCCGAGAGGCCGAAACATATCGCCTTGTCATATTTTTGGTCGGGGCTCTTATCGCTCACAACTGTAAATTTTGAAAAACTCTCGTTAACATCGGGCGGGAGCACCTTTATGCCCAGCCTTTCGGCTTCGTCAATATAGAGGGCAATTTTATCGGTATTGTCTTTTTCCGAAGTAAGGAGCGCCGTCATAAATTCTACCGGATAATTCGCCTTGAGATACGCGGTCCTGTAGGATATCATGGCGTACGCGGCTGAGTGACTCTTGTTGAAGCCGTAACCCGCGAAATATTCTATCAGATTGAATATCTTATCCGCTGTCCGGGCGTTTATGCCCTTCTTTACGCATCCGTCGAGGAAGTGCTTGCGCGTCTCCGTCATTATCTCGGGCGTCTTTTTACTCATGGCGCGCCTCAATGAATCGGCTTGTGCAAGCGTAAAACCCGCCAGCGTAGATGCGATCCTCATGACCTGCTCCTGAAAGACTATTATGCCGTAGGTATCCTTTAAAATAGGTTCAAGGCTCGGATGGTCATATTTTATCTCTATTTTCCCATGCTTCCTTTCTATGAAGTCATCTAGCATGCCGCTCCCCATCGGACCCGGCCTGAAAAGCGCGAGTATAGCGATGAGGTCCTCAAACTTTTCCGGATTAAATTTCCTTAAAAGATCTCTCATGCCGGAGCTTTCTAACTGAAAAACGCCCGCGGAATTGGCATTCGCGAGGAGGCGGTACGTTGCTTCATCATCGAGAGGTATGGCGGCTATGTCTATATCGATATTCCTTATCTTCTTTATTATTTTCAGCGCCTCGTCAATGACGGTTAAAGTCCTTAGCCCCAGAAAATCCATCTTAAGAAGGCCTATCTTCTCAAGCGAGGTCATCGGATAGCCCGTAGTTATCTGGCCTTCACCCATCTTAAATAACGGTATAAATTCGGTAAGCGGTTTTTCGCAAATTACGACACCGGCGGCATGTGTAGAGGCATGGCGCGTAAGCCCTTCCAGCGCGAGGGATATATCTATAAGCTGCGTTACGCGCGGATCCGTCTTGTAAAGGCTATTCAGTTCCGGCGAAGACTTAAGCGCCTGTGTGAGAGTAATATTCAAGTCGTTGGGTACCATCTTCGCGATTTTGTCGACCTCATTGTAAGCCAGGCCCATGACCCTGCCAACATCGCGTATAACACCTTTGGCCATCATCGTCCCAAACGTTATTATCTGGGCGACATTGTCCTTTGAGTATTTTTCCACGACATACTTTATTACCTCATTCCGCTGCTCGTAGCAAAAATCGATATCTATATCGGGCAGGCTTACCCTCTCCGGATTAAGGAACCTTTCAAAAAGCAGGTCGTATTTAAGCGGGTCTATGTCGGTTATGCCGAGGCCGTAACTCACTATACTGCCCGCCGCGCTTCCCCTGCCCGGACCTACGGGAATACTTTTCTCTTTCGCATAATGGACAAAGTCCCAGGCGATCAGAAAATAACTGGTATACCCGGACTTTTCTATTATACTGAGTTCGTGTTCGATTCTCGTTTTGATCTCATCGGTAATGGCCGGATATCTTTTCGTGATGCCTTCCCATACAAGTTCGCGAAGGTATTCTTCCCTCTTCTTGCCGGCAGGCACTTTATAATGAGGCAGGTGTGTCTTTTTGAAATCCAGCTCAAGGTTGCATTTTTCCGCCACAACAAGAGTATTCTTAAGGGCCTCGGGGCACTCGGTTTGGAATTTACGCGCCATCTCCTGGGGGCTTTTTAAGTAAAACTCATCTGTCTGCATCCGCATCCTGCCGGGATCATCAAGCGTCGTTTGCGTCTGTAAAGCTAAAAGCGCTTCGTGCGCGCGGGCATGTTCTTTCTTAACGTAATGGACATCGTTTGTGGCGACGACAGGGATATCGAGCTGGCGCGAAAATTCAAGGAGCGCGGCATTAACGGTGTACTGTTCTTTTATGAGGTTGTCCTGCAGTTCCAGGTAAAAATCTTTTCCGAAGATTTCCTTAAAAAATATTGCGGTATTTCTTGCCTGTTCAATCTGCTGGCTTTTTATCAGGTGGGGTATCTCGCCCTTAAGGCATGCCGATAAACAAACGAGGCCTTTTGAATGCTGGCTCAACAATTCCTTATCGATCCTCGGCCGGTAATAGAAGCCCTCCAGATAACCGGCGGTTATCAGCTTCATCAGATTTTTATAACCTTCCATATCCTTGGCGAGAAGGAGCAGGTGGAAAGAAGCTTCCTGAATGCCGTGCGCCGATTTTTCGAACCGGCTGTCAGGCGCTATGTAGACTTCAGAGCCTATGAGTGGTTTTATTCCGTGGCCTAACGCCTGGACATAGAATTCTATGGCGCCGAACATATTGCCATGGTCGGTTATGGCGAGTGCGGGCATTCTTTCTGTCTTGGCGGCCTCTAAAAGTTTCGGTATAAGGCATGCGCCGTCAAGAAGGCTGTATTGAGTGTGGACATGAAGGTGGACGAATTCTGAATGTTTCATTTCGGCTTGAGTGTGCGCTGCTTACTTCCCCATCCCTACGCGCTGGGCGACCTGAAAGACCTTGCCTTCGGTCTGGACTGAGGGTGCGATGATTATCTCTGTAAGCTGCATTTCGTTTATATTTTTTGCGCCTACGTTGCCCATTGAAGTCCTGAGAGCGCCCATAAGGTTTTGTGAGCCGTCGTCAAGTCTTGCCGGCCCGAAAAGTATCTCTTTAAGAGTGCCTGTCGTCCCGACTTTGATGCGCGTCCCGCGAGGCAGGTTCGGATGAGGTGTCGCCATCCCCCAGTGAAATCCGCGGCCGGGCGATTCTTTGGCGCGCGCGAAAGCGGACCCTATCATTACGGCATCCGCGCCGCAAGCAAAGGCCTTGCAGACATCTCCGCCTGAGACCATTCCGCCGTCGGTTATTATGGGGATGAACTTTCCGCGTTTTTTATAATAAAAATCTCTTGCCGCCGCGCAATCGCAAGTAGCTGTGACCTGCGGAACGCCTATACCGAGAACGCCCCGTGTCGTACATGCGGCACCGGGCCCTATGCCTATAAGAAGTGCGGCGGGGCTCGCTTCCATTAGTTCCAAAGCGGCGCTATAAGTACCGCAGTTCCCGATTATGACCGGGATCTTCATCGATTTACATAATTTCTTGAAGTCGAGGGTCTTGTACTCGGTTGATATATGCTTTATGGTGCTGAATGTTGACTGGACGGCAAATATATCGCAGCCGGCTTCCTCCGCTATCTTGCCGAATCTTTCCGCTCTTTGCGGGATAGCGCTGACAGCGGCTATGACGCCTGCCTTCTTGATCTCGGCGACTCTTTTTGCGATAAGTTTTTCCTTTATGGGCTTCAAATATATGGATTGGACAAGTTCTGTGGCCTCCGCGGGAGTAGCACTGGCTATCTTATCGAGTACTTCATCGGGATGTTCGTAGCGGGTCTGCACGCCTTCAAGGTTAAGAACAGCCAGGCCGCCTAGTTTCCCCATGGCGATTGCGAATTTGACATCAACGACACCGTCCATGGCGGCCGCGAAGATAGGTATCTTGAACTTTTTGCCGCAAAGTTCTACGGATGTATCTATCTCGTTAGGATTTATAGTAACATTTCCCGGAACAAGCGCAATTTCGTCAAAACCGTAACAGCGTCGGGCCTTCCTTCCGCGCCCTACCCACATTCCCATCTTGATTACCCCCTCTATATGCTGTTTATGTAATAAGTTGTGGGTGTAAGTCTAACATAAATTATTATTATTGTCAAACATAATAAATAGGGACAGCTACCGCTGTCCCTATTTATCACCTAAAACCTGCTTTTAATACATCCCTCCGCCGCCCATACCACCGGGTGGCATCGAAGGCATTGCCGACTTCTCTTCCGGAATCTCGACAACTAACGCCTCAGTCGTCAGAAGCAGCGCCGCTATGCTGGCTGCGTTTTGCAAAGCCGTCCTGGTAACTTTGGTCGGGTCTATTATACCGGCCTGGACCATGTCTATGTACCGATCCTGGTCCGCATCGTAACCATAAGCTATCTCTTTATTTTCTCTTACCTTCTGGAGCACTACTGAGCCTTCCTGGCCGGCATTCTGCGCTATCTGCCTCAAGGGCTCTTCAAGGGCTCTCTTTACTATAGCCACACCTACTGCTTCCTCGCTTTCGAGCTTCAGCTTTGAAAGAGATTCAACGCATCTCAAAAGCGCTACTCCGCCGCCGGGGACAATACCTTCTTCAACTGCCGCCCTTGTGGCGTGGAGGGCATCTTCAACTCTTGCCTTTTTCTCTTTCATCTCTGTTTCAGTCGCGGCGCCCACATTTATTACCGCAACACCTCCGGAAAGTTTTGCGAGGCGTTCCTGAAGCTTCTCTTTATCATAGTCAGAATCGGAATCTTCTATCTGTTTCTTTATCTGAGCTATGCGCGCCTTTATGGCCTGCTGGGTTCCTTTGCCTTCGACAATCGTGGTGTTTTCTTTATCAATACTCACTCTCTTCGCGCGGCCGAGCTGCTCGAGCGTAACCTTTTCAAGCTTAACGCCTAAATCTTCAGAGATAAACTCACCGCTTGTAAGGATGGCTATATCTTCCATCATGCTCTTGCGCCTGTCGCCGTACCCCGGTGCCTTAACGGCACAGCAAGATAATGTCCCTCTTAACTTATTGACTACCAAAGTAGCAAGCGCTTCGCCGTCAACCTCTTCCGATATTATAAGGATAGGTTTGCCGGCTCTGGCGATCTGTTCTAAAAGCGGCAGAAGATCCTTCATGCTTGATATCTTCTTTTCGCAAATGAGGATATACGGGTCTTCCAGCACTACCACCATTCTTTCGGCATCTGTCGCAAAATAAGGCGAGAGATAGCCCTGGTCAAACTGCATGCCCTCAACTACTTCAAGGGTCGTCGCCATAGATTTTGCCTCTTCAACGGTAATAACGCCGTCTTTACCGACTTTTTCCATGGCGTCGGCTATAAGATTTCCTATCTCGGAATCATTGTTTGCCGCTATGGCCGCGACCTGCGATATCTCTTTTTTGTCGGTCTTGGGTTTTGATATCTTCTTCAGCTCTTCTACAACCCTCTCGACCGCTTTTTCTATGCCCCTCTTAAGGGACATCGGATTTGCGCCGGCCGTAACATTCTTAAGGCCTTCCCTAAATATCGCCTCCGCAAGGAGTGTCGCGGTAGTGGTGCCGTCTCCCGCTGAATCACTTGTCTTTGACGCGACTTCTTTCACCATCTCGGCGCCCATATTTTCATAGGGGTCTTTAAGCTCTATCTCTTTTGCGACCGTAACGCCGTCTTTCGTGATAGTGGGCGAACCGAATTTCTTTTCTAATACTACGTTTCTTCCTTTTGGCCCGAGGGTCACCTTGACCGCCCTTGCCAACTGCTCGACGCCGCTCAAAATTTTGCGCCGCGCCTCTTCGTTGTAAACCAATTGCTTTGCCACAGTTATCCCTCCCTTTTTATTTTACAACCGCCAAAACGTCTTCTTCTTTTATTATAAGGTATTCCTTTTCGTCCAACGTCACTTCTGTGCCGGTATACTTACCGTAAAGGATCTTGTCGCCGACTTTCACTTCTAAGGGAATTATTTTCCCGTCATCGGAAACCTTGCCTTTTCCCACGGCCACCACTTTACCTTCCTGCGGTTTTTCCTTAGCGCTATCGGGCAAAACTATTCCGCCCTTTGTCTTCTCTTTTGCTTCTAAAACTTCAATGACTATGCGGTCTCCCAAAGGCTGTATCTTCATTTCTTTTACTACCCCCTTTCGACTGTTTATCTCTAACCTGGTTAGATTTGCCAGATTAAAAATTTAGCACTCTCTACCTGAGAGTGCTATTATACAAAATCCGGTGATTTTGTCAAGGAAAAAAATGGAAAAAATGGGGACAGGCGTCTATTTTCTACTTGTTTGTATTTTTCGAAAATAGGTGCCTGTCCCCTCTTCGAAAAGCCAGATTTATGCCCTTAAGAACCAGGTTTTCGTCGACCTTATCTATGGATGAGCTTAACGGCGAGATGCGGCGGGCATTGCCGCCCGTGGCCACAACATAGAACTTTCGTCCAAATCTCTTTTTAAGCCGCGCGACCAACCCGTCGCACATCGCGGCATAGCCGTAGAAGGCGCCGCTTATCATGCTGTCTTTTGTGGTCTTTCCCAAGATGAAAGATGGTTTCTCAAGTCTGACCTTAGGTAGAAGCGCCGCTTTTTTCGAGAGGGCCTCAAGTGACATCTCCATACCTGGCACTATTAGCCCGCCGAGATACGCCCCTTTTTTCGAAACGACATCAAATGTTACCGCTGTCCCGAAATCTATTACTGTAACAGGCGATCTATGAGCGTACAGCGCGTGCGCGGCATAAGCGGCAACAAGCCTGTCCTGTCCCACTTGGCGGGGGTTCTTATATAAATTTTTTATCGGGACTTTAATATCTTTGCCCAGTATAAATACGTTGGAATTGAAATGCCTCTTTAAGAGCGGCATGAGCGTTCTTGTCACTTTAGGGACGACGCTGCATATGACTACTGCCTTTACATTAATACCCTTTGACTCTTTTTGGGCAAAGCTCTTATAGCCCTTCACCGCAGCCGTAGAAAGCCGCGTACTCTTTACGAGCCTGCTTCCTCTAAATAGCCCGAACGTTATATTGGTATTTCCTATGTCTATCGCTACTACCATATTTATTACATCCCTGCAGCCTTCAGCTGAGAGCTGACGGCTGATAGCTGACAGCTAACTTAATGCGCGATAACCACATCACCCGACAGGATCCGCTTATGGAAACCGCTGTCTAAGCGCACTACGAGAGCGCCGTCATTATCCACATCTATGGCCTGCCCCTCTATTTTACCTTCGTGGCTATGCACCCTGACATGCCGGCCGAGCGTCTCTGAAAGATCACGCCATTCATCCCTTATCGGTTTGAATCCTTCCTTTTTAAAAAGCAAAATATAGTGCTCTAGTTTCTCAAGGACTTTTTTAGCTAACTCTACTTTTGACACATCCGCATCAGATTCCTCGGAAAGCGTTGTAGAGCCTTTAGGCAAAAGAGATATAGGATTATCTGCGTTTATACCTATGCCTACTACGAGAAAGTCCACCTTATCTTGCTCCGCTTTCATCTCCGTCAATATGCCGCATACCTTCTTGCCTCCTATTATGATGTCATTAGGCCATTTGATCAAAGCGGGTATGCGGGCTATTTCTCTTATTGAAGTACATACGGCAAGCGCTGAAGCCAGCGTTATCTTCGCAACCTCTTTCGGCTCTATATCAGGCCTTATGATACAGGAAAAATATATTCCGCCTTTAGGGGATACCCAGTGCCTGCCCTGCCTGCCCTTGCCTTTCTTTTGTCTTTCGGCAACGATTACCGTGCCTTCTTTTGCGCCATTTTCGGCCAATTTGTATGCAGTATCATTCGTTGAATCCAGCGAAGCGTAACTCAATATGTTCTTGCCCAAAAACTTGGTCTTCAGATTATTTTTCAGCTCTTCCGGTATGAGCCGGTCGGGCCGGCCTGTTAATCTGTATCCCAGGTGCGGAGAGGCCTCAATATCATAACCGAGTGACCTTAGACTTTCTATATGCTTCCATATACTCGTTCTTGAAACGCCTATATCCCTGCTTATATCCTCGCCGGATACGTACGCGGCGCCGTATTTTTTAAAGATATGGAGTATTTTGTCGTCGATATTCATAGTCATCTTGGGGTCATCATCTTGGGGTCAGACCCTCGTTATGTTAACTACAGCAGTTAGGGTCTGACCCCATACTCGCCTTTCAGCTTAACGATCTGGTCTCGCAGCACCGTCGCTCTTTCAAAATTGAGATTACGCGCCGCAAGCTCCATATCATGTTCAAGTTCCGATATGACTTCCAGGATATCGTTTGTATTTTCGTCAGCGCCGGTCGCCTCAAGGGCCATCTCCTTTGCCCTGGCATGCGATTCAATACCCTCTTTTATCGCCTTCTTTACTGTTTGAGGTGTTATCTTATGCTCTTTGTTATAGGCAAGCTGCTTTACCCGCCGTCTTTGGCTTTCCAAAATTGCCCTAGACATAGAATCTGTAATATTATCGGCGTATAAAATCACTTTTCCGTTAATATTACGCGCTGCCCTCCCCGCTACCTGTATAAGGGATGTCTGGCTCCTTAAAAATCCTTCTTTGTCGGCATCAAGCACGGCCACAAGCGATACTTCCGGCAGATCTATTCCTTCTCGCAGTAAATTTATCCCCACGAGGCAGTCAAATTTATTAAGCCGGAGGTCTCTCAATATCTCTACTCTCTCTATGGCGTTCAATTCCGAATGGATATACTTCACTCTTATACCGGCGTCTTTAAGGTAAGACGCCAGATCCTCGGACATGCGCTTGGTAAGCGTCGTAACTAGTACGCGTTCACCGCGCTCGGCCCTATTTTCTATCTCCCGTATAAGGTCTTCTATCTCACCAATGCTCGGCCTGACCGTTATCTCAGGATCCACAATCCCTGTCGGCCTTATGATCTGTTCCGCCACGACGCTCGCTTTTGAAAGTTCGTAATCAGCCGGGGTGGCCGACGCAAATACCATCTGTTTCGCAAGCGTATCAAATTCATCAAATTTTAACGGCCTGTTATCAAGCGCCGAAGGCAATCTGAATCCGTATTCAACAAGCGTATTTTTCCGCGAACGGTCGCCTTCGTACATTCCGCGTATCTGCGGAACGGTAACGTGCGACTCGTCTATTATGACCAAAAAATCTTCCGGAAAATAGTCTATGAGGCAGGATGGCCGCGACCCGGCGGGCCTCTCCGAAAGATGCCTCGAGTAATTCTCTATTCCGTTACAATAACCCAGCTCCTTCAGCATCTCCATGTCATAATTTGTCCTGGATTCAAGCCGCTGGGCCTCGAGCAGCTTATTCTGCTTGAAGAGCTCCGAAAGCCGCTCTTTCAGTTCCGCTTTTATGGAGACTATTGCCCTCTCCACCTTGTCTTGGGTAGTAACAAAATGTTTGGCCGGGTAAATAGCGATTTTATCTATTTCGGATATCGTCCTTCCGGTAAGAGGATCTATCTCTCTAAGCCGCTCTATACTGTCGCCGGAAAGCTCCAGTCTTATCGCCTGATTTTCATAGGCGGGAAATATTTCTATTGTTCCGCCTCTTACGCGAAACCTGCCTCTTTGGAAATCCACGTCGTTTCGGGAATAATGAATATCAACGAGTTTCTTTAAGATATCGTCTCTTCCGACTTTTTCCCCTTTTTTCAAAAATACCATAAGTGCGGCGTAATCTTCCGGGGAACCGAGGCCGTATATGCAGGAGACGCTTGCCACTATTATTACATCATCTCGCGACATTAGGGCGCTTGTAGCCGAAAGGCGCAATTTATCTATCTCATCGTTGATAGAGGCGTCCTTCTCTATATAAGTATCGGTTTGCGGGACGTAGGCCTCCGGTTGATAATAGTCATAGTAGCTTACAAAATATTCCACTGCATTTTCGGGAAAGAGCTCTTTAAATTCACTGTAAAGCTGCGCCGCAAGTGTCTTATTATGCGACATAACGAGTACAGGCTTCCCGATATTATTTATAACATGCGCCAATGTAAATGTCTTGCCGGAACCCGTCACCCCGAGAAGCGCCTGGTAACGGTTGCCTTTTCGGATACCATCCGTAAGTTTTTTTATGGCCTGCGGCTGGTCACCTTGCGGTGTTAGATTGCTTGTTAATTTAAAGTTTGTCATTTTAAAGGAAAAAAGGGGACAGGCTACTTTTTTATGTTTGCGGTAACAAGCTGAAAAAGTAGCCTGTCCCCTTTTTTTTTAAATTACATCCAGCGAGAAGTCCAGCGAAGAAGCGGAATGCGTGAGAGCGCCTATGGAAATCCTGTCCACGCCGGTCTTGGCGTATTCCTCAACATTATCCAGAGTAATGCCGCCGGAGGCCTCTATTTTAACCTGCCTCGCCCGTACGCCGCCGGCGTTTCGTATCTTGACTGCCTCTTTTATGCCCTCCGGCGGCATATTGTCCAGCATTATAATATCGGCGCCCGCGGAAAGCGCTTCTTCAAACTCCGCTATATTGCGGACCTCTATTTCGACCTTCACATTCTTCTGTACCCTCTTTTTTACCGTCTCGATCGCATCTTTTATAATGAGAGTGGCTTTGGCATTGGGCCTCAATTCTTTTAATGCCGCCAGATGATTATCTTTTATCAGGACCTGATCAAACAGGCCAAACCTGTGATTCTTTCCGCCGCCGACTACCACCGCATATCTGTCTATGTGGCGCATATTTGGCGTGGTCTTTCTTGTGTCCATAATATCCGCATTATACTTCTTTACTCTATCTACGAATTTCTTTGTGATAGTCGCCACTCCGCTCGAACGGCCAAGCAGATTAAGCACAACCCTTTCGCCCTTAAGTATAGAGGCCGCCGGCCCTTCTAAATAGCAAACCGCTTTCCCGGGTTCGATAAGATCGCCGTCTTTGGCATTAAATCTGATCCTGAGTTCCGTATCAAGAAAGCCGTAGGCCATCTCTATAAGAGGCAGGCCCGCGAGGACGCCGCTTGACTTTGATACGATATCGGCTTTGACCTTAAGGTTGGAAGGGATGAGGAATGTCGTCGTAATATCCATCCTGCCTATGTCTTCTTTTAGCGCGTTCTTTATAATATCTATTATTTTATCTTTTTCGAGCATATTTTTCTGGGGTCAGACCCTCGTTATGTTAACTACATTGCTGATTGCTGAGGGTCTGCCCCCCCTCTCGCGATACAATTTACTACAACGCTTTTAATTTTCTTACTTCCTCGCTGGTTAAATGGCGAAAATCGCCGCGCCTCGTATTGCCCAGCTGCAAAAATTCGTACGATACCCTTTCCAGGTTCTTTATGGGATGGCCGAGAAAAAGAAACATGTTCCTTATCTGCCGTTTTCTGCCCTCGTGTATCTCTATAAAGAGCTCTGTCCTATTTTCGTCGCTTCGTATGATCTCTATTTTAGCCGGCGCAGTTTTGCGGCCGTCAATGTACATACCCCTTTCAAGTATATGTACCTTTTTTTCGACTACCTTTCTCTCGCAGGTCAGCTTGTAACGCTTCCGCACCTCAAATCTGGGATGAGTCAACCTGTATGTAAGTTCGCCGTCATTAGTCAAAAGTAATAGGCCGGTTGTATCTTTATCGAGGCGCCCGACGGAATGGAGCCTGCTTAACGCCCTAGGCAGCAAGTCAAAAACGGTCTCCCGCTCTTCAGGGTCCGATTTTGATGTAATCACTCCCTTCGGCTTATTGAGCAATATATAGATCTTTTTTGTTTTGCTCTTTAATTCTTTACCGCCTACCGCGATATCGTCGGTATCCGGATTGACCGCATAACCCCTCTCCCGGATAATCTTACCGTTAACAGTGACTATACCCTGTTCTATTATAGAAGCCGCTTTTCTGCGGGAAGCAACGCCCTGGCGCGAAATCGCGACTTGTAAGCGCATATCATGCCTCTATATCTTTCAGGTTCTCTTCCAGGCGTTTCAGGGTGCTTTCGAGTTCCGACTTGGAGAGCTTATTCCTCTCTACTATTTCGGCCGGAGCCCTGGCAATAAAATTCTTATCCTTCAGCCTCGCCTCCAGCGACCCCATGTTCTTCTTTACCTCATCACGCTTCTTTTTCAGCCGTACTGACTCTTTTTCAAAATCTATTACACCTTCGAGCGGAATATATACCTCCGCGACTTTTGAAGGTGCATATGCCGAATGCGCGGGTTTTTTGAGGCCTTTTCCATATTCAAGTGACTTCAAACGGCACAATCTCTTTATGTAGCCGTCAAATTCTTTTAATACGGCGCCTGTTTCCGGCTTCTTATACGAAAGAACGGCGCTTACCTCTGCCTTAGCGTCTATATTCCATTCCGCGCGTATATTTCTTATAGCGGTTATGATTTCTATTATATCGGCCACGCTTTCTTCCAGCTCCTTCGATATAAATTGTTTCTGCACATGCGGCCATGAGCTTGCCATGACCGGCCCTTCGTTGTGGGGCAGGTTCTGCCAGATCTCCTCGGTGATAAACGGCATAAAAGGGTGCAGTATCCTAAGCGACTTCTCAAGGACCTTATACAGGATGACCTGTGTCGCTTCATCCTGCTGCGTAAGCTTGGAAAATTCTATATACCAATCGCAGAAATCATGCCAGAAGAATTCATAGATACGGCTTGCGGCGTCATTTAAGCGGTATTGGTCGATGTTCTTTTGCACATCTGAAAGTGCCGAATAATAACGGCTCAAAATCCATCTGTCCGCTATGCTCAGTTTTTTATCACCGGCGTAAACGCATAGGTCGACTTTTATATCACTCTTCAAGACGGTTAATATATAGCGCGAGGCGTTCCAGATTTTGTTTGCGAAGTTCCTTCCTATTTCAAACTTCTTCGGCGATAAAAAGACATCCTGGCCCGTAGCCGTGATAGATATGATGCTGAACCTGAGGGCATCGGCCCCGAAATTTTCTATTACCTCAAGCGGATCTATTATATTCCCCAAAGATTTGGACATCTTTGTGCCGGTATCATCTCTCACGGTGCCGTGTATATAAACATCTTTAAACGGTATCTCTTTTTTGAATTCGAGGCCCGCCATTATCATGCGCGCTACCCAGAAAAATATTATCTCCTGCGCAGTTATAAGGGCGTTGGTAGGATAAAAATATTTCAGGTCCTTCGATTCGTCCGGCCAGTAAAAAGTCGCGAATGGCCATAGCCACGACGAGAACCACGTATCAAGTACATCGGGATCCTGCTCGATCACACTTGAGGCGCATTTTGGGCATTTTTCCGGCCTGACTCTGGAAACGATAACGCCTTTTTCGCATTCCTTGCAATAATATACCGGGATCCTGTGCCCCCACCATATCTGGCGCGAGATACACCAGTCCTGTATATCATTCATCCAGTTTAAATATACCTTTGTCCAGCGCGCCGGATGGAATTTGACCTTCCCTTTTTTTACCACTTCTATGGCCGGTTTTGCCAGGGGTTTCATTTTTACGAACCACTGCTTCGAAAGATACGGCTCAATAATAGTATGGCAGCGATAGCAATGACCGGCAGAAAGATTATGCGATTCCACCTTTTCGAGAAGCCCTTTCTCTTTCAGGTCCTCCAATATGACTTCCCGCGCCTCAAACCTATCCATATCTTTATAGTCGCCGGCATTATCATTCATCCGGCCGTCCGGATGCATAACGTTTATGAACTGAAGCTTATGTTTTTTTCCGAGCGCGTAGTCATTGGGGTCGTGGGCGGGAGTAACTTTAACGGCGCCCGTTCCGAATTTGGCGTCGACCATAGGATCGGATATCAGTTTTATCTCACGTTCCATTAGGGGCAGGATAAGCGACTTTCCTATCAGTTTCTTATAGCGCTTGTCTTTCGGATTTACCGCTACGGCCGTATCGCCAAGCATCGTCTCGGGCCGCGTAGTCGCTACCACTACAAACTCGCGCGGATCATCTTTTAAGGGATAGCGAAGGTAATACAAATGGCCCTGCAGTTCTCTATGGGGCGCTTCCTCATCCGATAAGGCGGTGTGGCAGCGGGGGCACCAGTTAATAATATAGTTCCCCTGATATATGAGGCCCTTTTCGTACAGCCTGACGAAGACTTCTGTTACTGCCTTTGAATATGCATCGTCCATCGTAAAACGCGCACGCGGCCAATCGCAGGACGAGCCCAGCTTTTTGAGCTGTTTTATTATGGTAGAGCCGTATTCTTCCTTCCATTGCCATACCTTTTCTATGAACTTTTCGCGGCCCAGATCCTGGCGCTTAAGCCCTTCTTTTGCCAGGCTCTTTTCCACGACATTTTGCGTCGCTATGCCAGCGTGGTCGGTCCCGGGCATCCAAAGCGCCTCATGCCCCTGCATCCTCTTAAACCTGATCAATATATCCTGTATCGTGTTATTGAGGGCATGGCCCATGTGAAGTATGCCGGTAATGTTTGGCGGGGGAATAACTATGCAATAGGGCTTCTTCTTGAGATCGACACGTGCCGTAAAAAGCCCCTTCTCTTCCCAGAGCTTGTATATCTTCTCTTCTATTTCTTTTGGATTATATGTCTTGGAGAGCTCTTTCATTAAAGCTATTACACCTTGTCTTTCATCAATTTATACTCGATGCTATCGACAAGCGCTACCCAGCTCGCCTCTATGATATTCTCCGAGACTCCTATGGTCCACCAGGAATCTTTCGTGTCCTCGGACTGAATAAGCACGCGAACCTTTGCCGCGGTACCTGCCTTTTCGTCGAGAACGCGGACCTTAAAATCGGAAAGGCGCATTTCTTTTAAGGAAGGATAAAAAGAGGTCAGCGCCTTCCTGAGCGCGTTATCCAGCGCGTTTACGGGGCCGTCTCCGATGGCGGCGGTATGCTCCATCTTTCCGCCGACCTTAATCTTCATCGTCGCCTCAGAAGTCATCCTGCCGCTTCTCTTCTTTTCGATTATAACCCTGAAGTCCTCAAGCCGGAAGAAGGATTTAAATGCCTTCATCGCCCGTTTCATCAAAAGGTTAAAAGACGCCTCTGCCGATTCAAATTGATAGCCCTCGTGCTCCAGCGACTGGATCAGTTTCAGAATCTTCTTTGTCTTCGGGCTCTCTTTTTCAAGCTCAATATCCATCTCCTTCGCCTTGCTTAAGATCGTCGACTTTCCGGATAATTCGGAAATTAAAAGGCGCCGCCTATTGCCCACAAGCGCCGGGTCTAGGTGTTCATACGTCTTGGGATTCTTCATGATGGCATTTATGTGAACCCCTGCTTTGTGCGCAAAGGCGCTCATTCCCACAAAGGGCTGGTTAGGCATCTGTTTCATATTGCTGACTTCGGAAACAAACCTTGAGACCTCTGTCAGTTCTTTAAGCTGCGAATCGGAAACGCAATCTATGCCTAACTTCGATTTCATAATCGCGATAATCGATACAAGATTGGCGTTGCCGCATCTTTCCCCATAACCGTTAATGGTGCCCTGGACGTGAGTACAGCCGCAATGAATAGCCATGCCCGAGACTGAAACCGCGCAATCAGCATCATTATGCGCGTGAATACCGAGCGGTGTCGTGCAATGAGCTTTTACTTCATTGATGATCTTTTGAGCTTCGAAAGAAAGCAGCCCCCCATTTGTATCGCAAAGGACAAGCGAGTCCGCTCCACCTTCTTCTGCTGCCTTCAGGCATTTAAGCGCGTAAGCGGGATTGGCCTTATAGCCGTCGAAAAAGTGCTCCGCGTCAAATATCACTTCCTTCCCTTTTGATTTCAGGAAGGCCACGCTGTCGCGGATCATATTCAGATTTTCGTCGAGAGTCGTTCCCAAAACATCCGTAACTTGCAGGTCCCAGCTCTTACCGAAAATAGTCACAACCTTTGTGTCCGCCTTGATAAGCCCCTTTAGTATCGTATCGTCGGCGGCTCTTACTTTAGGCCTTCTCGTAGATCCGAACGCGACGATTTTTGCATTCTTAAAACGCACGTTCTTTACTTTTTTAAAAAACTCGACGTCTTTGGGGTTGGCCCCCGGCCATCCGCCTTCAATATAATGGATGCCCAGCTCATCCAGTTTTTGGGCGATCCTCAATTTATCGATGACCGAGAAAGAGATGCCCTCAGTCTGCGCTCCGTCGCGCAAGGTAGTATCGTATAGCTTAACTTTGGCTGTCATAAGCGTTCCTTTTTTACCGCTTTTTTACCGAGTTTAAATGCGCTGTGTATGGCGCGAACGGCCTCAATGGCCTTCTTCTTTTCAATAACGCAGGATATCTTGATTTCACTGGTTGATATCATCTCTATATTGACCCTTTTTGATGCCAGCGCATCAAACATTTTTGCTGCCACCCCGGCATGCGTCTTCATACCTATCCCGACGACCGATACCTTTGCTATGTTTCTATCCGAGGTAACGCCCTTGGCGCCTATGGCTTTAGATATCTCTTTTGATACCCTAAGAGTCTTCTGGAGATCTCCTTCTCCCACCGTAAAAGATACGTCCGTCGCGCCGGTCCGGGATATGTTTTGTATTATCATGTCTATGTTTATATTCTCATTGGCCAGCCTTTTGAATATTCTGGCAGCGATTCCCGGCTTGTCCGGGACATCGCAAATAGTCACCTTTGCCTCGCTCTTATTCAACGTAACTCCGCTGACTAAAGCCTTCTCCATCATTTTAGCCTCCCCTGAGATAATCGTCCCTTTTTTGTTATTAAAACTTGACCTTACATGGAGCGGTATATTAAATTTACTGGCAAGTTCAATGCTCCTCGGATGCATGACCTGGGCCCCCAAAGACGCCATCTCGAGCATCTCCTCGTAACTTATCCTTTCAAGCTTGGCGGCATTCTTTACTATCCGGGGATCGGTCGTGTATATGCCGTCAACGTCGGTATATATCTCGCAGACCTTGGCTTTTAGCGCCTTCGCTAATGCTACCGCTGTAGTATCCGAACCTCCGCGGCCCAGAGTAGTGATATCCTTTTCTTCCGTGATCCCCTGGAATCCCGCGACTATGACGATCTTCCCTTTCTTTAGTTCCTTAACTATCCTTGCGACATCAACGTCTATTATCCGCGCCTTGGTGTGAGAGGAGTCCGTAATTATGCCGACCTGAGCGCCCGTGAAAGATATCGCCTCCTCATTCAGATTGTGTATGGCCATAGCCAGGAGCGCTACGGAGATCTGCTCTCCGGTGGCCATAAGCATATCCATTTCACGCTCAGCCGGCGATGTTGCGATTGAACGGGAAAGCCGTATAAGTTCATCGGTGGTATCGCCCTGGGCGCTGACTACCACTACCATTTCAAATCCCCGGCGTTTATAACTTATTATACGTTTTGCCACCCTGATGACACATTCGGCATTTGCAACGCTGGAACCACCGTATTTCTGGACAACTATGTTATGCATATTTTCTCCGTTTTATGAAAACAATCACTTCGTATAAGAGATACCCCGATAAAAACAAAAGCACTGCCGACATACCTACTAATAAATAATCTCCCGTGCGTATATATTTATTTGCGCTATAAAGCAAAGCTGCTACCGTGGTTATCAGCATAAAAGCGCCCGGTATTGCCGCGTAATAGACATTCTTCTTCCTGCGCAACAACCAGACCGTAATTACCAAAAGCGCGAGCGCCGCGATTAATTGGTTCGTAGCTCCAAAAATCGGCCATATCTTTGCCCAATTCCCGCTTAATCCCAGCCATCCGCTCAGCGCCACCACTATAGCTGTGGCGATAAACCTATTTTTTATCCCAAAAAGCTCGTGCGTAAGGTATCTGCCTATTCTGGTCGCTGTATCAAGGGTGGTAAGTATAAATGCGTTTAAAATAATAATAGCTACTAATCCGCCCATACCGAACAGGATGGGTTTTGTTATTGCTCCATATCCAGAACCGAAAGCGCTGATAGGCCCTGAGCCGCCCTGCGAAAGATAACCGGAAAGGACTTCCCGCCCGCCAAGCCCCGCGCCTACGGCGATGACAACAAGGACGGCGAGTGCGCCTTCGGTAAGCATGGCGCCGTATCCTATCCTCTTTGCCTCCGCCTGGTTTGACAGTTGTTTTGAGCTGGTCCCGCTCGCTATCAAAGAATGAAATCCCGATATAGCGCCGCAGGCTACTATCACAAAGAGCATGGGCCACATGGCATTGCCCGACGCATCAGCCGATGACCAGGCTGGTACCGCCATCTGAGGATGCGTTATGATAATTCCGGCATAACCGGCTATGATTCCAAAAAATAAAAAATACGCTGAAAGATAATCCCGCGGCTGTAGAAGCATGTGCACCGGTAATACAGAGGCTACAAAACAATATCCAAGAAGAATATATCCCCAAAATAATTTTGGATTTCCTACAGCCAGTTGAATAGGAAACTTTTCGCCCAAAAAGATGAATATTACAGTAAGGGTTAAACCTAAAATCGTTACCCAATAAATACCCGCCCTCACGTTATAGAGAAGATGCCCCACTAAAAGCGCCACCACTATCAATCCGAACGTAGGGATCACTATCTTGGGCTCTACGCTAAGCGTCTCCGCGCATAAATACACAAAGACAGCTATTACCAATATAAGAGCCAGCCACACAAAAGACGCGAAAAGTATCTTTGCCCTTCTTGATATAAGCGACTCCGCGATATCAGTCACGGACCTGCCTTCATGCTTCACAGATATCAGCAAAGAGCCGAAATCGTGCGTGCCTCCGATAAGAATGGAACCTATTACTATCCACAAAACCGCCGGCGCCCATCCCCATATGGATAAGGCTATTATAGGACCTATGATAGGCCCGGCGCCTGCTATGCTTGAAAAGTGATGCCCGAAAAGCACAAGCCAGTTCCTAGCGGGGACATAATCCACGCCGTCATACAACTTGTGCGCGGGTGTTTCTTCTTTATTATTTACGCCAAATAATTTTTCGATCCTCGCGCCATACACCCTATAGCCCAAGACCAATAGGATTATACTCAAAAAAGCCAATACAAGCGAGTTCATCTTGTAATGCTTATTTTCCTTTCATGAAATAATCCATCAGCTGCCAGCCGGTAGGAAAAGACAATTTGCTCGACCTTGCCGCCTTCTCGCTGTAGGTCTCGATGTTATCGGCTTCTACGCCGCTGCCGTAGATCGCAAACGGTATCGGGTCGGCGACATGCGTGCCCACCGATATGGGCGTAGCGTGATCAGGCAATACCATCATCCGGACCCCATCCTTATCCGGGAAGCGCTTAAGGATGCTGCCGACTATGAACTTATCGAAATTCTCTATCGCGCCTATTTTCGCCCTGATATCTTTATTATGCCCGGCTTCGTCA
>JAHIPI010000081.1 GCA_018894435.1 Candidatus Omnitrophota bacterium
TATTGATTCAAAAGGAGATCTTATATTGAAAGTCGGCATATTAATACCGGCGTATAATGAAAGCGAGCACATGGGAGGCCTGGTGCGTACATTAAGGGGCATGGGCTTCGACCCTATAGTCATTGACGACGGTTCTAAAGACAATACCGCCGAAAAAGCAAAGGAAGCGGGCGCAAAGGTTATCAAACACGAGAAGAACCTCGGAAAAGGCGAAGCATTAAAAGCAGGTTTTGCGGCGGCTATCAAAGATGATTATGACGCTGCTATAATCATGGACGGAGATGCACAGCATAGCCCGAATGACATAGAGAAACTGATAAAAACGGCTGAAAAGAACCCCGGCGCTATGATAATCGGAAACAGGATGAGCAATCCTCGAAACATGCCGTTTGCGCGAAAGCTGACAAACCGCTTTATGTCGCTTCTTGTTTCCGGTATATGCCGGCAAAGGATACCGGATTCCCAGTGCGGCTTCCGCCTTATACGAAAGAATCTTCTCAAAAACCTTAAAATAGACTCGTCTCGTTTTGAAGTGGAGTCGGAAATATTAATAAGAGCAAGCGCTAGAGGCGTAAAAATAATATCTGTGCCGATAGAAACACTGTACGGTAGAGAATCCAGTCAGATCAACCCCTTTTGGGATACCTGCCGCTTTATATATTTTCTTCTCAAGTTGGCGCTTAATAAAAAATAGGTCTGCGAGCATATAATGGACTACAAATTGCTGCGTGAAAATATGGTTAGGGACCAGCTTATACCCCGCGGCATAAAAGACAGCTCTGTACTCGCAGCATTCGGCAAAGTTGAGCGCCATCTATTTGTGCCTGAGGAATTCCTTAAAAATGCCTACGGCGACCACCCGCTTCCGATAGGAAACGGCCAGACCATATCGCAACCGTTTATGGTCGCACTTATGACAGAATCGCTTGGGCTTGGGGGATGCGAAAAGGTCCTCGAAATTGGCACCGGCAGCGGATATCAAACGGCAATCCTGGCGGAATTAGTCGAAAAAGTCTATTCGCTGGAAAGAGTATCGTCATTAGCCGAGGGAGCAAAAACGATATTGTCGAGACTCGAATATAAAAACATTGATATTGATACGAAGGATGGTTCCCTGGGCTGGCCGGAACACGCTCCGTATGATGCCATAATAATAACAGCATCCTGCCCGGGCAGGCCTGCGACTTTACTTGCCCAGATAAGGGAAGGCGGAAGGCTTATTGCGCCAATCGGAGTAGCGTTTGGGCAGATACTTACGCTATTCACAAATAAATTGGGAACTATAGTCGAAAACGAGATTTGCGGCTGCATGTTTGTGCCGCTTATAGGCAAAGAAGGGTGGAATAGATAGCGATATGCTAGAAAATATTATGCATTTTTTAAAGGCTCTCCCGGCGGATATTGTAACCTTTATAATAGCGGCTTTACCGGTAGCGGAATTGCGTGTCTCCATTCCGTTCGCATACGCTATGGGCCTGCCATGGCCGAAGATAATGCTTATTTCCTATCTCGGTAATATGATTCCGATAATACCGCTTTTGTTTCTTTTGGGGCCGGTATCAAATGCCCTGCGAAGGTTTCCCATGTGGAAGCGTTTCTTCGAACGGCTTTTCGAAAAGACGAGGAAAAAGGCGGAACTCATACAAAAATATGAAGCGGTAGGCTTGATGCTGTTTGTCGCAATACCATTTCCGGGCACCGGCGCCTGGACCGGCTGCATAGCAGCATCTCTATTCAAGATAAAATTCAGGTATGCTTTTCCGGCCATAGTTCTTGGTGTTATCATAGCCGGCATCCTTGTCATGACGCTTACCTATATGGGCTTCAAAGTTGCCGATATAAACGGTGTGTTAAAGTAAACCCCGTTAGAAATAAGATTTCTAACGGGGTAAATGCGGGGCGTATTAAACGCTATGTATCGCAATAACATATTTCAAATATGCCTTATTGTTTCGGTTTTTCTGCACTTAGGGTTTATCTTGCCGTGGCCCTTCCTGAATATTTTTTCGAAAAATAATTTGGCCGTACAAAATATCGATCTCGTTTACCTTGCGGGCGATAAGCTTCCTGATATCGTAAAAATAAGTAAATCAAAGCCGGTATCCCCAAAAAATACCGCGCCTATGGTGCGAGAATCCGGCACAGAAGATAAAAAAGCGCCCCTTGCCGCAAAAAAATATGAGAATCCGGATATTTCGCCAAAGAATGAAACAAAGAAACCCGAAGAGGCCGCTTTTAAAGAGGAGGTCGGAAAAAATACGGCTGAAATAAAAGGCAGCGACCCCGAAGCACAGCCCAAGATAGTAGATATCGGAAACCGGAAGGGTATCGTTTACGAGGAGTACTTCCGCAGTATCCGTAATAAGATAAAAGCTATTATTGAAAAGAATAAGCGCGGGCGTTTCGGTAAGAACGAGATTTATGTAAAGTTTATTGTGAATAAAAGCGGCGCCTTGAAGGATATATCTCTCTACAAAAGCAGCGGCCCCAACTCGCGCCTGCTTGAAAAAGTTGCCATAAGAAGCATACGGGAAGCTGCTCCTTTTTTGCCATTTGGCGAGGGGATCAATGAAAATGAACTTTCCCTCAATCTGAAGATATTGTTTCAGCCTAATTAGCCCGTTGACATTGCACACTTGGTATAATATAATATTCGTGCTATTAGAGTAAGTGAAGACACGTAAAGGGGTGAAATACTAAATGTCTAAAGTTGAAATTGGTGAGCACGAGTCGCTGGAGAAGGCTCTGAGGCGTTTTAAGAAAAAGATAGAACGAGAGGGAGTATTAAAACAGCTTAAAGCCAGAAAACATTACGAGAAACCCAGCGAGCGCAAACGACGAAAGAGAAGAAGCTCCAAAACAAGGTTTTGATGAATAGAGCCGTGTCAAAACTTATAATAGCCGGTCTTCTTGCGGGCCTTTTATTTTGCCTGAATTCCTTTGCCGCGGAGGAAAAGGCCATCTACGGCCAGGATGTGACCTCAGAAAATATCCTCCCTAACGGCATGACCGTGATACTCCACGAAACCCCCAAGTCTCCCATAGTATCGATAAACATTCTCGTCAAGTGCGGCAGCTCCACCGAAGGTAAATATTCCGGAGGCGGGGTATCCCATTTTGTGGAGCATATGCTTTTTAAAAGCGGGGATGAGAAAGAAGTCAATAAGACTGTACGGGAGATAAAGTCCTTCGGCGGCACAATAAACGGCTTTACATCGCGTGATTATACCGTTTATACGGTTACGGTACCGAAAGAATTCGCGCTCTTGGCGATCGGCGTATTGAAAGATTTTATCTTCTTTCCCGATTTTGATGCCCTGGAAATAGACAAGGAAAGAGAAGTAATACTTGACGAAATACGTAGAAATAAGGATAATCCGGCATCTTGCCTTTCCAACATGTCATGGTCATCGGTTTTTAAGGAAGGTGCTTATAAATATCCGATAATAGGTTACGAGGATCTGTTTACCCGGCTTACCAAGGATGATGTTGAATACTATTTTTACCGAAATTACTCGCCGGATAATATGATTATGGTTGTCGCCGGCGATATACGCAATGAAGAGATCTATCCTGAGATCGAGAAGGTCTTTTCCGGTGTAAAACGATATTTTGTCAATAATGAGCCGGATTATGCAGAGCCGCCGCAATTAAGTAAAAGACTAGAGATGGA
>JAHIPI010000082.1 GCA_018894435.1 Candidatus Omnitrophota bacterium
GATTTTTTGCGCTTGATGATCATTATGATGAAAAAAGACCCCTTTATTATGCCGCTTTAAAGGATGTTGACAAAGCTAAAGGCGATCTTACTGGATGGCTCGAGTACTTTACAAGCGGCGTATTGTATTCGGTTGACAAGGTGAAATCTATTATCGAAAAATTAGGCTTTACACAAAAGATTGAAGAGGCCGAACAGATAGAGCTTACGGAGAAACAGATTAAAATCCTTGAAAGGATAAAAGAAAAAGGCAGGATTACCAATAAGGATTTGCGTGGAATGTTTAAGATATCCCGCCAGGCCATATTGAAGGAAGTTTCAAAGCTCATTTATGCAGGGTTGATTCAACTTGTCGGCAAAGGCCGAGGTGCCTACTACTGTATGTCTGCTCGCAGGACCTTAAAGCCGTAATAAGCTATCTACAATCCCCATTTAAAGGCGCAAGGGCTCTAATTTTTCACAGATCTTATATGACAACCCAAAAACGAAGAAAAGACATACGCAATATTGCCATTATTGCTCACGTAGACCATGGAAAGACTACGCTGGTCGACGCGCTTCTCAGGGAGACCATGGCCTACCATTTTAAGGACGGGGAATCCACTATTATGGATTCCAATCCGATAGAGAGGGAGCGAGGCATAACAATCTTTTCGAAAAACGCGTCTTTGCAGTATAAGGACGTTCAGATTAATATAGTCGATACGCCCGGCCACGCCGATTTCGGCAGCGAAGTAGAGCGGATATTAAAGATGGTGGAGGGCGTGCTTTTACTTGTGGATGCTTTTGAAGGGCCGATGCCGCAGACAAAATTTGTCCTGAAAAAATCGCTGGAGCTTCACCTGAAGCCGATACTTGTCGTCAATAAAATAGACAGGCCGAACTCCCGGCCGCATGAAGTGGCGGATGTTACCTTTGACATGTTCTGCGAACTGAACGCGACCGACGAGCAGCTCGATTTTCCCATTGTCTACGCCTCCGGCAAAGACTGCCACGCCACGCTCGATATGGACGTGGAGGGCCATGATATGAAACCCCTTCTCGAGACGATACTCCATCGCGTGCTTCCGCCGGTGGCAGACCCCGATCAGCCTTTCCAGATGCTCATAACGATGCTTGATTATGATAACTATGTTGGCCGCATTGCTACGGGCAGGATCTTCCACGGCAAAATAAAAGTGGGAGATATGATGTCGCTTATCAAAAGAGACGGCAGCATCGAAAGAGGCAGGGTCACGAAAATTTTAAAATATCGGGGCTTAAAGAGAGTGGAGGCCGAGAGCGCCGAGGCGGGCGAGATCATTTCAATATCCGGCATAGAAAACGTGAAGGTGGGCGAAACGCTTGCTGCAAACGAAGACCCGAAGCCGCTTCCGACGATCAAAATAGATGAGCCGACGATATCCATGAATTTTTGTCACAACACGAGCCCTCTCTCCGGAAGAGATGGCGGCAGGTTTCTGACCTCCCGCCATATACGCGAGAGGCTGGAGCATGAAGTCATGATGAACGTAGGCATAAAAGTCGAGGAGACCGAAGAAGGCGAGCGCTTTAAGGTCTCGGGCCGCGGCGAACTTCATTTATCAATCCTCATTGAGACGATGCGTCGCGAAGGATATGAAGTTGAAGTATCCCGTCCTCACGTCATACTGAAAGAGATAGAGGGCGAGACGCTGGAACCCGTAGAAGAACTTGCCGTAGAGATAGATCCTGTGTATCAAGGTGTTGTCATGGAATCTCTAGGGAATCGTCAGGCCGAGATGAAACACATGCAGACGACAAATGTCGGCACTGTGAGAATGGAATTCCTTATAACCACGCGCGCGCTGTTCGGGTTCAGGAGTGAATTTCTGCAGATGACGCGGAGCAACGGCCTTATGTACCAGAACTTTTTTGAGTATCAGAAGTTTAAAGGCGAGCTTCCCTGCCGCGCAAAAGGCGTGATGGTCTCGCAAACCGGCGGCAATGCCGTGGCGCACGCTCTTTGGGGGTTGCAGGACAGGGGCGAGATCTTTATCAGACCGGGAGACGCGCTCTATGAGGGCATGATAATCGGAGTAAATAACAAGGGAAGGGACCTCGTTGTCAACGCCGCCCGCGAAAAGAAACAGACTAATATGCGCTCCTCCGGTTCGGATGAGGCCATCCAGCTCATTACTCCGCGGGAGATGACCCTGGAATTTGCCCTGGAATTCATAGAAGACGACGAGCTTGTCGAGATCACCCCTAAGAATATACGCTTAAGAAAACAAAACCTTACGGAAAATGAGCGTAAAACAGAATTACACAGAAGAAATAGACGTCTCGGTGACATGAGAAATACCTGATGGACATCTGCCGCATTTTTCATTGCCTTCCCCGCCCCCCGGTGTTATAATATGTAAAATAAAACCAGAGAAGCGCACAATGAGTACCGGCAATTAAAAGAAAGGAAAAAGTGAAATCCGCAAAAGAATTTTTAAAGATCGACGAAAAAAATACTATATGCCGTATAGAGGGATATATACGGGGTGTCTTTGACTATAGTAAGGCAAAGGGTGTCCTGATCGGCCTTTCGGGCGGTATAGACTCTGCGGTCCTCTCGACGCTTGTGGTGCGCGCGCTGGGCAAAGACAAAGTCAGTGTTTATTACGTATATGACAAGAACAATGATAAGGAATCCGAACAGAAAGCCCGGATTATGGCTGACTGGTTAGGCCTGAAGTTGAATATACTCAGCATCGCATCAAAAATGAATGAAAAAGAGCTCAAAGCTCCGTTTTTTATGGGGATAAACGGTTTGCCTAAGTTCATGGTTTCGGGCATCTCGGGACTTTATCGCCTCATAATGGGAGAGATGCCGTATGTCAGCACTCTGCGCAAAAGATCGACGGAAGGAAATCGATTTAAAAGATGGATATACAACCATACGGTCAAAAATATAGAATTCATGTTTGACGGAGGAGCCATCGAACGCAGAAAAGTATTGGAAGAGATAGCAGAAAAAGAGGGTCTCTTAATATTGGGCGCCGCAAACCGTTCGGAAGAGATGACAGGATGGTTTACAAGCGGAGGTATCGATAACATGCCATTTGCGCCGATCATGGGATTGTATAAAAATCAGGTCAGGCAGCTTGCGGCATATTTGGATGTACCACCGGAAATACAAAAGCAGGAATCATCCCCCGACATGCTGAAGGGAGTGAATGACGAATTGACATTAGGTATAGATTATGACAGGATGGATATTATTCTTTGCGGCCTGGTGCGCGGCCTCAAAGATGAAGATATTATGGAATACGGCCCAACAAAGATAGAGATCGAAAAGATACGCGAAATGCGCGATCTTTCGGATTGGAAAAGGGCTGTTGAGAATATCAGCCGGCCGGCATGCGTAAATGAGAATATGATCGATTAATTCAGGAGAAATTATGTTACCCGAAATGATATTAGCGCTTTTGTGCATCGTTTCGTTTATGATTCTATTTTGGGATCTCATGCTCCAAATGAAACTCAAGAATCTTGAGAAAAAGATAAAAGCCCTGGAAGAGCGAAAGGTTGTAACGGATAAGAAATGAAGAAACCGGAGGCGGTATGAATTCGGAACTGATGATAAGTGTTCTGTGTCTTGTTTCCTTTTTTCTCCTGTCTTGGGCGCTTCTTCTCCGTCTTTACATAAAAGAACTTGAGAAAAAAGTAGACGCACTGGAAAAGTACTTTTCCATAACAAAGAAACTGGATAATATTTAGAGGAATTGATGTCGTATATTGTATTTGCCAGAAAATGGCGGCCGCAGGCTTTTGAAGAAGTAGTAGGCGAAGAACACATAACATCCACCCTTAAAAATGCCATCTCCGCAAAAAGGGTAGCCCACGCTTATATTTTTACGGGACCCAGAGGCATAGGAAAGACATCTGTCGCGAGGATATTTGCCAAGGCCCTCAATTGCGAAAAAGCGCCCACAACCACACCCTGTAATAAATGCACTTCATGTAAAGCCATATCCTCCGGCACAAGCATGGATGTAATAGAGATAGATGGCGCTTCGAATAACAGCGTAGACCAGATACGCGAGCTCCGCGAAAATATAAAATTTTCCCCCTCGTACGGCAATTATAAGATCTACATAATAGACGAAGTGCACATGCTGAGCATGGGCGCCTTCAACGCGCTTTTAAAAACGCTTGAGGAGCCGCCCGCGCACGCTAAATTTGTATTTGCCACCACAAACCCGGAAAAAGTGCCCTCTACCATACTCTCGCGCTGCCAGCGATTTGATTTTGTAAGGATACCTTTCAACTTGATCGTAGAAAAATTGAAGAAGATAATAGCCGCGGAGAAGCTTAATATTTCCGAAGAGGCGGTCTTTGCTATAGCAAGGGCGTCCGACGGCAGTCTCCGCGATGCCGAGTCCGTACTTGACCAGCTGGCATCTTTTTCATCGGACAAAATAAGCGGAGAAGATGTCATAAATCTTTTGGGTATGATAGAGGAGGATAAACTTTCCCAGATAGTGGATAGTATTTATAAAAAAGATACGAGGGCCTCTCTTCAGGCGATAGACGAAATGATAAGCAAGGGCAAGGACATCTCCCAGTTTATAGCAGGCCTCATGAGTTATATAAGGAATATGATGGTGCTTGCGATTAGTTCGGATCTGAGGCCGTTAATAGATTTTCCCGATAATTACGTAGACGCGCTCAAAGAGCAGGTGAAGAAATTTAAAATAGAAGAACTCTTATATATATTTTATACTCTTTCCGCCACCCTCAAAGCCGTAAAAAGATCGGAGGTGGCGCGTTTTATTCTGGAAGCGGCTTTTATCAAACTTTCAATGAGGAGCGAACTTATTTCTTTGGCTAACGTGGCGGAGAAATTGTCAAACATGGAACTGAGTATAACGCCCGAACCGCCCGGTCATTTTAAAAGCGCCGAGAAAACCGAAAGTACGCGGGAAGTCCAAAGGCCGCCCGCCGTTACGATAGAACAACCGGCGCCCGAAAATCATCCGCCTAAAGGCGACGCCGTTATTTCGGCCGAATCGGTGAAAAGAGCGTGGCCGTCGGTACTCCAGAACGTAAAATCAAAAAAGATATCCATAGGATCGTATTTGTCGGAAGGAAATGTAGCCGGCACTGAAGGCTCTTCGATAATATTGAGCTTTGCCGAGAGATTTAATTTCCATAAAGAGGTCCTCGAGAACTCCACTAACAAAAAATTTGTGGAAGGTATTATTTCCGAGGCGCTCGGGGCGAATATTCAGGTAAAATTCATAACCGTCCGGCAGGGCGAAGAGGCACTGAGAAAGGCATTTGGCGAAGAGGATGCGGGCGGTGAAGCAGGGCCCGAGGCCGAGCCGGATGCCGCCGATGAGTCCATCATACAATCTGCCCTGGATATATTTAACGGCAAGATCGTAAAAATCAGGGAAAATAACGCGCGAAATGAACAGGCTTAGTTACGCACGGTCCATACAAAGCCTCATAAAAGAATTTTCCAAAATGCCCGGCATAGGTACGAAAACAGCGGAACGGCTGGCATTTTATATCCTGAAGCTCTCCATGGAAGATGCCCAGCGCCTTGCGGACTCTATCTTAAAAGTAAAGTCGACCATACGGTTTTGCAAGGCGTGCAACAATCTGAGCGAAGGGGAGATTTGCCTTATATGCCAGGACGGGGGCCGCGATAAAGGCATAATTTGCGTGGTCGAGGAGCCGAACGATGTCTCGGCCATAGAGAAAGCAGGCAAATTTAACGGCGTGTACCACGTCCTTCTCGGCAGATTGTCGCCCCTTGATGGCGTGGGCCCGGAATCGCTTAAGATAAACGAGCTTGTAGAGCGCGTTAAGAAGGATAAAGTGAAAGAAGTGATCGTAGCGACAAATTCCGATACGGAAGGTGAGACGACAGCGCTTTATATAGCCAAAACCCTTAAACCTTATAGAGTGAAGATAACGCGCCTTGCCCACGGTATTCCGGTGGGAAGCGATTTAAAATATGCGGATCAGGCGACTTTGATGAAAGCAATAGAAGGCCGCCTCGAGATTTGAATTGACTTAGAGATTTCCTTTTGTTAAAATAATAAAAATTACTTTTGCAGAAAAAAGAAGGGGGGCGGCGATGTTTGATTCTATAGGAAAAGCCTTTGTGTTGAGCCTGAAAGCGGTAAAGATCTTTTGTGTAATCATAGTGCTTAATCTTGCTATGAATGTCGTTAACCTTATGATAATACCTGCGCCGGTGGACGCCGAGATGAACTTGCAGAAATCGCTTGCTGTAATCGGCATGGGCCTCTTGTTCTTTTTATTGGCGGTTTTTGTGCAGGGCGGCGTGATAGCCTACGTCAGGGACCTGGTAAAATCCGGCTCCGCAAGTTTAGCGCCTTTTATAGCGAATTGCGCCAAATATTTTGTGCGCATGCTTGGTATAGCGCTTCTTACGATGCTGATAGTTTTGGGGTGGGGGGTTTTATTATTTGCGATACTGCCGGTTTTTTTACCTGCTCTAAAGGCAGTGTCCCTTATTTTAGGCATTATAGTCCTTATAGGACTTATGATTTTACTGATCCTTCCCGGCTATGTCTTAGTAGGCAGTGATTTAAGTGTTATGGGCGCTCTTAAAAAAGGTGCGTCGGTAGCCGCTAACAATTTCCTTAAGATGTTAGTCATATTGATCGTCCTGATTATAGTCAGTATTGTTGTAATGTTCTTAGCGTCTTTTTTAACCGGATTGTTATCTATTGTGTTGAAACAACTAGTTAGCTATGTAGCGGCTATAGCGATGGCTATATCAAGCGCCGTCATAACTATTCTTGCGAATATAGCATACATGGATTTCTATCTGAAAAGGTCATAGTCAGAAGGCAGAGTTAAAATGAAGGAGTTAGCAGAGATAAGATGGCATGGACGGGGCGGCCAAGGTGCGAAGACCGCCGCGCAGTTCCTTGCCGAAGCAGCCCTCGATTCCGGAAAATTTATCCAGGCCTTTCCTGAATACGGCCCTGAAAGGGCCGGCGCCCCCATGCGCGCATATACGCGTATATGTGATAAACCCATAAATATCCATTCGGGCGTAACCAATCCCGACGCAGTAGTGGTGATAGATTCTACCCTGCTTACGCCGGAAGTGTTGCTTGGGCTTCCCGAGGACGGCGTTCTCGTGGTAAATTCCACCGAATCCGTGGCAGAGATAAGGGAAAAATTAGATTATAATCACGGCAAGGTCGCCGTCGTGGATGCCACGCAAATAGCGCTCGATACCATAAAAGTGCCGATGACCAATACTCCGATGCTGGGCGCGCTTATAAAAATTATACCTGTCGTTACGCTTGAAGCTATACAGGATAAGATAAAGAAGAAATTTATCAAGAAGCTCGGAGATAAAAAGACAGAAGCGAATTTAGAGGCAATAAAAAGGGCTTATAACGAAGTAAAAGTAGGATAAAAGGTATGCCGGTAGATTTGAAAAATAAGAAAAAGGAAGAATCAGAGACGAAGCGCCAAAAGGGTTGGAAAGATATTCCTATAGGCGGCCTTATAGATAAAGGCGGCACGGCAAAGGCCTATAAGACCGGCGATTGGAGGACGTTTCGTCCTGTTCGCGATGAAGCAAAGTGTATTAATTGTATGATATGCTGGGCATATTGCCCTGATTCAGCCATAAAGACAAAAGACGGGAAGATGACGGGGTTTGATCTTGATTATTGCAAGGGTTGCGGCATATGCGCTTCCGTTTGTCCCGTTAAATGTATAAAGATGGTACAAGAAGAGAGGAAATGAGTTGGAGAAGGTGAAATTATTCCCATTTACAGGAGACCAGGCAGCCGCGTATGCTATGAAGCAGATAGAGCCGGACGTTATTGCGGCCTATCCCATAACTCCGCAGACGGAAATAGTGATGGGTTTTTCCCAATACGTTGCCGACGGAAGAGTAAAGACAGAGATGATACCCGTTGAGTCGGAGCATAGCGCTATGAGCGCGTGCGTCGGGGCAGCAGCCGCCGGCGCGCGTACCATGACCGCCACATCTGCCAACGGCCTGGCGCTTATGTGGGAGGTAGTGTATATAGCCGCATCAACGAGGCTTCCTATAATCATGCCGGTGGTCAATAGGGCGCTATCGGGGCCCATAAATATTCATTGCGACCATTCTGACAGTATGGGGGCGAGGGATTCCGGCTGGATACAGATATATTGCGAGAATGCCCAAGAGGTATACGAAAGCATAATATTGGCGGTGAGGATAGCCGAACATTCCGATATACTGCTTCCTGTAATGGTATGCCAGGACGGTTTTATAACAAGCCACGCGATGGAAGGCATGCAGATTTTTGATGATAAAGTCGTAAAGGATTTTATCGGTGAATATAAACCGAGGTTTTCACTTTTGGATGTAGACCGCCCCTCCACGGTAGGGCCGCTGGATCTGCAGGATTTCTATTTCGAACATAAGAGGCAGCAGTCCGATGCCATGAAAGGATCGCTTAAGATTATTCCCGGCATCTTCGGGGAGTTCGAAAAGGTCTTCGGCAAAAAACACAATTTTGTAGACGGATACATGCTGGAGGATGCGGAAGTAGCTATATGCGCGTTGAGCTCAACAGCCGGGACGACAAGAGGAGTTGTGGATAAGCTGAGAAAAGAAGGCCATAAAGTGGGGCTCCTTAAACCAAGGTTCTTCAGGCCGTTTCCGAAAGACGCGATCATAAAAAGTTTATCAAATATAAAGGCGCTTGCGGTTTTGGACAGGAGCGAATCGTTTTCAGCCGAAGGCGGGCCCCTCTTTTCCGAAATGAAAGCGGCCTTCTATGCCGAAAAAAACCGACCGCTCATCGCCAATTACATCTACGGGCTTGGCGGCAGGGATATGTTTGAGGCGGACATAGAAGGTATATTTAGAGATGTCCTTCGGGCGGCGAAAAGCGGCAAAGTAAAAGAAGAAGTCCAATTTATCGGAGTGCGGGAATAATGGCAAATCTTAAAGAACTTTCAAAGACAATACCCGAACGGCTTTCAAGCGGGCACAGATTGTGCGCCGGTTGCGGCGCCTCCATCATCGTAAGACAGGTCCTCATGGGCACAAAAGACCCGGTTGTCGTCGCGGCGGCGACGGGCTGCCTGGAAGTAGCTACTACCATATATCCTTATACTGCCTGGGAAGTTCCTTTTATACATAATGCCTTCGAAAACGTAGCCGCCACTATAAGCGGAGTAGAGACAGCTTACAGGTCGCTCTTGAAACAGGGAAAAATCAATAAAGAGATTAAGTTTGTGGCATTCGGCGGTGACGGCGGTACGTATGATATAGGATTGCAGTCTTTATCCGGCGCTTTAGAAAGAGGCCATAAATTTGTTTATGTATGTTATGACAACGAAGCGTATATGAATACCGGAGTCCAGCGTTCAAGCGCTACGCCTATAGGGGCGTCAACTACTACGGCTCCTTCCGGAGAGAAGAGTTACGGTAAAACCCAGAGGCGTAAAGACCTTACCGCCATAATAGCTGCCCACAGGATTCCTTATGTGGCGCAGGGTTCGGCGTCGCATTGGAATGACCTTATAACCAAATCGGAAAAGGCGTTTCGGGCCGACGGCCCGGCCTTTCTTAATGTAATATCTATGTGCCACAGGGGATGGGGATTCCCTCAGGAGGACACGGTCGAAATTTCAAAACTGGCAGTTGAGACATGTTTCTGGCCTTTATATGAGGTGGTGAACGGCAAACTTAAGATAAATTATAAGCCGAAGAATAAACTGCCGGTTTCAGAATGGCTGAAGAGGCAGGGGCGATTTAAGCATCTTGGCAAAGAAGAATATGCCGCGGTAGAGGCAAAGATCCAGAAGGATATTGACGAAGACTGGGAAAATCTCCTAAAGAGAGAAGCGCTATAAAAAGGCCCGATTAATATGTATGTCGATATAGAAATATATAAAAGTAACGACAATGTTTATATAGCCTGCTGCCCGGAACTGAATCTTTACGCAAACGCCAATACGCAAGGCGAGGCGGCGACGAAACTAAAGAAGAAGATAAGCGATTTTATAGACAAGCACGATTCATCTTTTGAAGCAAATAAAGATATAGATTATACCGTCAAGTACTATTCCGCCCGCTACCCGCAGACCCACTAATACCGCGCCTCTGCCAGGCTATTTTAACAAGAAATGCTAAAAGAATAAACAGGCCTACCAGAAAGATTCTCGCGCCCAATACATAAGGCTTATTGGCGGCGCTTATATCGCGCATAAGGAGAAGCGGAACGCCGTCTTTTATTGACCACCACACAAGAATGATTATTAAAAATACCGGAGTTACGTATTTCATGATAAAGCGGTATATTTTCGGTATTGCAAGGTCCGCGCCGTGATGTATTTCATCCCAAGCTTTATCCATACCAAATACCCATGTAAAAAGTATGGTTTCAACCGTCGCGAAAAGGGCAAGGCAGAAAGTGCCGCCCCAAAAATCCAATTCATTAAGTACGCCCCTGCCGAGAAAGAATATCGCGGGCTGGCAGAATAAAAACGCGGCTACGCCAAAAATTACGACGGCTTTCCGGCGGTTCAGTCCGAATTCGTCCTCAAGAAACGCTATAGCCGGCTGCGCCAGCGATACCGAAGAAGTGATACCGGCCAGAAAAAGAAGCAAAAACCATATCGCCCCGAAGAATACTCCGAAGGCGATTTTTTGAAAGATCACAGGCATAGTTACGAACCCCAGATTGAAAGCGCCGCTCGCGGCCACTTCTTTTATGCCTAGAGGGCCGAAAAACACGAACGCGGCAGGTATTACTATGCTGGCGCCTATTATGACTTCGGCAAATTCGTTTGTGCTGACGGCAGTCAGGCCGGACAATACTACGTCATCGCCTTTTTTAAGATAACTCGCGTAAGTAAGGATTACTCCTATTCCGACGCTTAGCGTGAAAAATATCTGCCCCGCGGCCGCAAGCCAGACTCTTGGCTTTAACAAAGCGGAAAAATCGGGATTCCACAAAAATCCTACAGCGTTTGAAATATTCCAACCAGGCCTGGACGCATCCGGCGTCCCCAAAGTCAATACGCGGGCCATTACCACTATGCCAAGAATAAAAAGAAGCGGCATAGCTATACGGCATAATTTTTCAATTCCGCCGCGTATTCCGTAATATATGATAGTTATGTTTATTATAAACGTGATAAGAAAGAAAAAATATGCCGGGGCGAGGCTTGTAAAGAAATTGTTTTTTTCAAGCCCCTGGTAGGCGCCCAGGAAGCTTTGCATCGTCGCTTGATCTTCTATGCCTTTATAATTTCCTAAAATGGAGAATATGCTGTAGCCGAGAGTCCACGATGCTATATAAGTGTAGTAAATGAAGATGACAAGGGGTCCAAATATGCCGATTACCCCGAAATATTTTATGAATCTATTCTTTTCCCATAAGCTGTGAAAGATGCCGGGAGCCGTCCCGTGTTCAAACCCGCCGCCGTAACGTCCCAACGCCCACTCTATCCACATGAGCGGTATGCCTAAAAGGAGGAGTGATACGAAATACGGTATCAGAAAAGCGCCGCCGCCGTTATTGGCGGCCTGGACAGGAAACCGCAGGAAGTTCCCAAGCCCTACCGCGCTTCCCGCTACGGCCATGATTATACCTAATTTTGAACCCCAGCTCTGCCGCGCCATTTTTTCCTATACCAATCTTCTCATGGCCTATCTTATTATTTCCTTAAAGATATCTATGACTTCCGGCGGAATATTTTTGGGAAGGTTCTGCCTTATTATATCGGTAGTATCGCTGCCTTGGGTCTTCTGAATTATGTCTATAACCGTATCTATAGCCATCATGCCTACAGCCCTCTTCGCTATGGGGCCGAGCCCCCAGCGGACATTTCCCTTGGAATCCGTCTTTTGTTTAAAATCTATTACGACATTGCCTCTTTGATTGGTGAGGTACATAGTAAGTTTTTGGACGCTTGTCTCAAGAAACGGGCTACTGCTTTTTTCGGGATTTAGATAAAACACCAAGTCCGTGATCTCCATAGTGTAATTACCGTCTATAGCTCCATCCACGGCCTTTAAGTCGGAGTTGACGCTAAATACGCCCTGGGTCACAATAAACGGGGCGTACTTATCTAGGTATGGTTTTAAATTCGCAAGGGGTATCTCGGAGGCGGTGAACTGCCAGGAATAAGTAGGTTCTTCGCGCATAGGGGATATCTCAAAATTTCCTTTTATTACGCGCTCAGATTTGCCGTTCAGGTTAGCAAAGCCGTTAAAAGCGATCTTTTCATAATTTTTTTCATCCGCGGAACGCGTGAGCGAAACAATGCCCGTTAGGGGAAAGATGTCTATATGGTGCCCCTGGCCGGGTGATATAAAACTGTCCAGATAATGTATAACGCCGTTTTTAATATTTATTGTGCCGGGAAGCGAGATCTTCGGTTCTGCCGCAGCATTCTCTGCGAACGCGTCTTTCACAAAGCCAAAATAGTCTTTATTTTTTATTGAAGCTGAGGGTTTGTTTTTGGCATCCTTTTTATCAAATTCCTGAAAATTCCACCGGTCCGCCGCGGAGCGCTCCACGTAAAATGTAGGATTTTGTATTTGTATGTTGTTTATATCGAGCCGGAGAGACGGTTTTGTAGTTACATTAAGCTTCATATCTACGGAACTCGCCTCCATCAGGTATTTACCCTGAAAACCTTTTGGATTTTTTACTTTTATGTCTTCCAGATGCAGCTTACCGGTCGTTTCGTCAAAGTTGATACCTGCCAGGGCAACGTTAGGGATGGGAAATGACTTTAATATAAGGTTGAGGGTGTATTGCTTTAGGGCATCGCGGAAGAAGTATAATGAAGCGCCGAGTAATACTATTAAAAGAACCAGGACTATGAGTATCTTTTTCGCCATTTTAGACCTCCGAATTGCCCGCTATTTTACATTCGCAATTCGTCCCGAGCAAGTGAGCGAAGCGAACGCGTCGAGGGGCTACATTTGTATTTCTGCAAATAACGATATCACGTCATAATAGCTATTGTCAAGGAAAATGGAATTCTGTATAATGAATATATATGGTCGACACATTGATAGTAGACGGCTATAACATAATACATGCCCTTCCGGAGCTGGAAAGCGAGCTCGAAAAGAGCTTGATGAGCTCAAGGCGCGCTCTTACCGAAGCGCTTAAAAGATATCAGGCCGGCGAAAGATCCATTAAAAGGATATACGTCGTATATGACAGCAAAGAGGGCACCGGAGACATAGAGGACCTGGGGTTAGTAAAGAATTTATATGCTCCCAAGGGGAGCAGCGCCGACAGCGAAATAGTAAGGATCTTGAAAAGCGCCAAAAGCCTTAAGAAGACAGCCGTTTTTTCAAAAGATAATTTTGTCATTAATCATGCGCGGAGCATGGGGGCAGATATTCTGCCCGTTGATAAGTTTTTGCGCAAAATAAGAAGCGCGAAAAATACGGCTAAATGCCATGTATTGAGCGAAGAAGCCAAAGAAGAGATAAACAGGGAACTGAGAAAAGTATGGAGGATAAAATAATGTAGCCCCTCGACTTTCCGCCAAAGGCGGACCCGCCGATGCGTTGTGGCGGGCGCTCGGGGCGATTTGCGCACGAGCAATAGAGGGCAAATCGGGGGCAAGCATGAAAGCATTTCTTATAGGGATTGTATTTCTTATATTGGTGGCTGTATTGGCGGGTTTAGGCGTATTGTTGTTCCCGCTTCTTCTTGTAATGGGTATATTTTTGCGGATATTACTGTATTTCGCATTTGTAATATTTGCGGTATGGCTTTTGGGTAAACTGATAATCATGGCCTGGGAGGCCATAAAAGGTTATGGAAAAGATAAGGTATGAAATAGATCCGCACAATAGGCTTATTGCCAAAATAAGCCGGAGGCGTTCCGGGATACCGAAATTTCGCCATGTCATAGACGGAGAATTTAAAGCAGGCCTTTTCAACACGCTTATCTATCATATAAAATCTCCGTCCAAAGGCATTACGGAAGAATTGAATCTTCCTTATCAGGTAAAATTGGGAGGTGCCTGGTCTCTAACTAAAAATCATGAGCTGAAACTGATTTTCGATAAATGCCAATTAGAGGGCTTCAGGAACGACGTCGTATTAAAAGGCGAGATCATAGGCGCGAATTCCGATTCCATCCTTTTTAGCGTAACCCAAAAGACAAAAGACGGCTTTAGCAGGACATCTATTTTGAGGCTTGAAGGCATTTGGCAGGCAGACGAATATAATCGCCTGATATTCAAAGCGAAAAAAGAAAGCGACAAATATGATACGCTCGTTTTTGAGGGGCGATGGGAAATAAACAAACAGCATAAGATAGTCTATAAATATACTAAAGACCGGGATAAGTCCGAGAGGTCGGTTTTGTTTGACGGTTTTTGGAATATCAGTAAAAAGGATACGCTTACATACCATTTGGATTTTATGAACAGGTCTCTTTTTGACTTTAGGGTAGGAAAAGGTATCGTATCGCAGAATAACATAAAATACGAAATCGGAATAGGCGCCAGGGCGCGGCGGAGGCCCAAGGCAAGATATCTGGTCCTATACGGGAAATGGAATATCAGAAAAAGTGTCGGGCTTGTTTTTGAGATAGATTACGGCGACGGCCAGACCGGTGGCATAGTCTTTAGCGCCGAGGCCAAACTTACGGCGGATTCGCGCATAAAATTTGAGCTTAAGACAGAATCGGGAAAATCTTTGGGTATCTCCCTGACTTTATCAAGGACGATATTGAAGGCCGTCGGCGAATTATATTCTAAGGTGTTATTTTCCGAAAAGGAGAAAGCGGTGTATATTGGCGGCGGGGTGAGGTGGTAGGGTTTAATTTTTGCACGAATTCGGAGGGGCTCATGAAAAGATATGGTATTTTGATGGTTGCGGGATTGTTTATATTTTTCAGTGCCGATTATACTTTGGCAGCGGACATGAAGAAGCTAATGGAAGTAGGGGCGAGCCAGACGGAGATCGCAAAAAGCCTGCGGCAGGAAACAAAGAGTTATGATGCCGTTAAGAAGGCAATCAATTCGGGCGCTATAAAAGAGGGGATGACGGCCGATACCATACGCAAAAAATACGGCGGGCCGATAATCGAAGTTTATGATAAAAAACGCGATATTACCAAATGGCTCTATATGCCTGCCTCATCTAACCACTTCGGGGGCGAAAAGCTGTATATTCATATAGACAGTGATAATAAGGTCAAAGGATGGGAGCTAATTGAAGGTTAAATCAAGCTTTTTGCAATATTAACAGATGCAACTCCTTGAGTAGCAATAAGTAAAAGCAGTAAATTATTAGATATTTATTTTCTTAATCTAACCCCTTCTATTTTACCATATTATATGGTATACTCTAGGCACAGGGGGTTTTTAATTTCCCCTTACTTTGGCACTTTCAAAAGCTCAATAACGGAGCGTCGCATATGTTCTGGATGAAGAGGGATAGGAAAAAGATCGGCGAAATTCTCGTAAATAAGAGCCTTATTACGGAGAAACAGCTTAAAGATGCCCTTCAGCGCCAGAGGAAGAAGGGCGAGCGTCTTGGTACGAATCTTGCCGATATGGGCTATCTTGATGAAGATGAGATACTGCCCCACGTAGCCCAGCAACGCCGCATACCGTTTATATCCCTCGAAAGATACAATATAAATTATCACGCGACTGCTACAATTCCCTATGAAGTAATGTGCGCCTGCAAAGTAGTGCCTCTTGACATAATAAAAGATATAATAACGATTGCAATCGCGGATGTGCCTTCTGAAGATTTGGTCAAAAGAATAGAAAAACTGACCGGCCTCAAAGTCAAAGCCGTTATGATAACAAAAGGGGATTTCAAGCGCTACATCGAGACTTATAATCTTTCGGTTGTTGATAAAGACAGAGAAAGGGTCGAAACGGGCACTGCGGAATATATAGATTTGCCGGGCTATCATGGCCAAGAGAGAAGGCGCTATATTCGCTTTAATCGGAAACTGAAGGTCAAATATGAGTTCAGGGAAGAATTTAATATTAACCGCTCTATCAATGTAAGCCGCGGCGGCGTTCTTGTAAAATCAAAATCTCCGATCCCTGAAAATACCCACATTATTTTACGCATGGAACTGCCTTCAAGGCATGAGGATATAATAGTAATATCCAGGGTTGTATGGACAGAAAAGACGAGCGATGAGGATGGTTATCTGGTCGCTCTTAGTTTTAGCAGTATGGATGCCGCCGATAACAGGGCACTGATAAATTTTATAGAATCACTTCCCAAATAATCCGCTTATTGCCCGAGCCGCTTGACGATGGCGCGGTGCTCGCGAAACAATTTTTCCGGAAAGTGCTTACCGAATTTCTTGAAAAACTGGGCTATATTTTTCGCTTCCTCTTTCCATTCCTCGCGGTTTATATCCAGAAGTTTATGCATAGCTTCTTTTGATATATCGAGTCCGGTCATGTCTATGTCGCCCGGCCTCGGTATATAACCTATAGGTGTTTTTATTGCCGGAATTTTATTATTGCACCTGTCTAATATCCACTCTATGACCCTTAGATTCTCTCCGTAGCCCGGCCACATGAATTTGCCCTTTTCGTCGACTTTGAACCAGTTTACATGAAATATCTTGGGCGGTTTCTTCATCTTTTTTCCCATGGAAAGCCAATGGGCAAAATAGTCGCCCATATTGTAACCGCAGAAAGGCAGCATTGCCATAGGGTCGCGGCGTACTTCGCCGAGCTTGCCGTATTGGGCGGCAGTCCGCTCCGACGCTATGGAGGCGCCCACAAATACACCGTGCTGCCAGTTAAATGCCTCGTATACAAGCGGCGCCAAGCGCGGGCGCCTTCCGCCGAATATGATTGCGGAGATAGGAACGCCGTGATGGTGGTCGATCCTGTAGGATATTGCGGGGCATTGTTTTGCCGGCACAGTAAAGCGGCTGTTAGGATGGGCGCCGGGGATATATTTCCCATTTTCATCGACCATTCCCGGATGCCACGGGCCGCCTTTCCAATCCGTCCCTTTAGCCGGAGGCGCTTCATCGCCGCCTTCCCACCATACGGTTTTATCCGGCTTGAGCAGGACATTGGTAAAAATGGTATTAGTTTTTATCGTAGCAATGGCGTTCGGGTTTGTCTTAGAATTGGTCCCGGGCGCTACGCCGAAAAATCCCGACTCCGGATTTATAGCCCATAAAGCGCCGTCAGAATCAACGCGCATCCACGCTATATCGTCGCCGACCGTCCATACGCGGTATCCTTTTCTCTCAAGGCCTTTTGGCGGCACCAACATGGCAAGGTTCGTTTTTCCGCATGCGCTGGGGAAGGCCGCCGCCACATATTCTACATGGCCGTTCGGCGATTCCACTCCCAATATCAGCATGTGCTCCGCTAACCAGCCTTCTTTTCTGGCAAGATGACTCGCGATTCGCAATGCCATGCACTTTTTTCCCAAGAGGACATTGCCGCCATAACCGGAGTTTACACTCCATATAGTGTTATCTTCCGGGAAATGAAGGATCATTCTTTTGTTTATATCAAGCTGGGCCTTGGAATGGAGGCACTTCGTAAACTCATTGCTTGTTCCCAATTGTTTCAGCGCTTCGGAACCCATGCGCGTCATGATGCGCATGTTGAGGACTACATATATGCTGTCGGTAAGTTCAACGCCGATTTTACTGAAAGGGGAGCCGACAGGGCCCATAGAAAAGGGTATTACATACATCGTTCTGCCCTTCATGGATCCTTTGAATATTTTTTTGGCTTTTCGATATGCCGCCGGCGGCGACATCCAATTGTTGGTAGGGCCTGCGTCCGATTTTTTACGCGTGCATATATAGGTCAAATGTTCCGTGCGCGCAACGTCGTTAAGGGCGGTTCTATGATAAAGGCAGCCCGGAAGTTTTTTCTGGTTTAGCCTCAATACCTCACCCGCCTTTAAGGCTTCGCGTTCAAGCCGGTTTTTTTCCTCCTCGGAGCCGTTTATCCAGACAATTTTATCCGGCTTGCACAGAGCGGCCATTTCTACTACCCATTTTTTGAGCTTTTTATGTTCCGCCATAATCATATCCTTTGTTGATCTTGCGTTTAGTTTGTTCGGGAGTGTATTATAGCATATCTCGCTTAACAGCCCAACAGAAAAACGCTTGCAAGGGCCAAGTTTTGCGGGTATAATCTAACCAAATGAACACGGAGCTCATACACTCTATAATATTAGGACTGATTCAGGGGCTTACAGAATTTTTGCCTATAAGCAGTTCCGCCCATCTTATTGTGCTTCCGTGGTTTATGGGATGGAAAGAGCATAGTATGGCCTTAGACGTGTCTCTTCACCTTGCCACGTTTTTCGCTGTAATGTTTTATTTCCGGGATGATTGGATAAAGATATTGCGCGAGGGGGCGTTAAGCATTAAAGAAAAGACCTTGGCAGGTCCTTTAGAGAGAAAACTCTTTTGGTATATAATTATTGCGACGGTACCGGCGGTTTTGGTCGCATTGATGGTAGGGGAAAAGATAGAAGAGTATTTTAGGAATCCGGTTTCTGTGGCGGTAATGCTCGGGCTTTTTGGGCTAGTACTTTATCTTGCCGACTTAATAGGTAGAAAAAATAAGCCTCTCGGCGCGCTTACTGCCCAAAAATCATTTTTGATAGGGCTATGCCAGGCGCTCGCGATTATGCCGGGCGTATCGCGTTCAGGCGTAACGATAAGCGGCGGCTTGTTTTTGGGCCTCAATAGAGAAAGCGCTGCGAAATTTTCCTTTTTGTTAAGCGCGCCGATAATATTTGGGGCTAGTATCTACAAAATGGATGAGATTATAGCGCTTAGTTCCTCATCTTCTTGGGTATCTTTTGTCGGAGGGTTTGCCGCGGCGTTCTTAAGCAGCATTATAGCCATACACTTTCTCTTAAAATTTATAAAGAGTCATCCCTTTACGGTATTTGCTATATACAGATTGGCGCTATCGGCGGCATTATTGGCGATTTTTATGTTTGGCGGTAATTAAGGAGGGGGCGGATCATGGAAGATATGTTGAACGGTAAAGAAGCCCTGGAGCTTGCTATCAAGGCAGAAGAGAAGGGGCTTGAACTTTACAAGACACTCGCCAGAAATAGCAAAAACTTTCATGTAAACCAGGTCTTTAAAGAATTGGCGAGAGAGGAAGAAAGGCATATA
>JAHIPI010000083.1 GCA_018894435.1 Candidatus Omnitrophota bacterium
GCCCGGAGACAATGTCCAGTTTGAAGTAGAGCTCATAACGCCTATCGCCATGGAGACGGAACTCCGCTTCGCCATAAGAGAAGGCGGCCATACGGTAGGAGCCGGAGTCGTAACGGAAGTAATAGCATAGTCGAACCATAAGGGCTAGAAATGCGTGAGATAATAACGATAGCATGTTCGGAATGCAAAAACAGGAATTACAGTTCCTGGAAAAATAAGAAAAAGACTAAAGATAAGATAGAGCTGAGCAAATATTGCAAGTTTTGCAAAAAACATACGCTTCATAAGGAATTAAAGTAGGCACTGAGGTGGGAGCGTCCGCCTTAGGCGGAATAAGCGGCACCCTATATATAATATAATAGGAAGGCCAGTAGCTCCAACTGGAAGAGCAGCGGTCTCCAAAACCGCCTGTTGGGGGTTCGAATCCCTCCTGGCCTGCCAGCTTTTTAGATTGATAGCAGGCCTCGTAGATTCGAAGTGAGCGAGCGCCGACCTAATGGGAGGAAAAGGCCGTAAGTCCGCCCCGCCTTTTAGATAGCGGTAGGCGGGGTCCCGCAGAGGACCGAAGGGACGTATGCGGGAAAAGGACCGGCCGCCAGCGAGCGAGTGGCCGACCCGAGCCGAAGCTCCTGCGAAGGCGAGGGCGCCGAATCCCTCCTGGCCTGCCATGGTTCGACGCAGCCGCCAGGGGCGGCTTTGCTCACCATGATCCCGAGCGAAGCCGAGGGACCATGGTTCGACGCAGTCGCCAGAGGCGACTTTGCTCACCATGATCCCGAGCAAGTGAGCGAAGCGAACGCGTCGAGGGGCCATATTTAGGTAGTCAGCAGGAATGTGGAATTCGATAGGTAAATATAAATGGCAAATAAAGTCGCAAATTTCTTAAAAGAAGTAAAGGTTGAATTAATCAAGGTCTCCTGGCCGACAAGGGCGGAACTTAGATCATCTTCCATTGTGGTCATAACTTCTGTGTTGCTCTTGGGCATATTCATATGGCTGTGCGATATTATGTTTGCCCGAATGGTGAATATAATAATAAAAATTTAAGTTTACGGTGGATAATGGCGAAGCAGTGGTACGTAGTACATACGCAAACAGGGTACGAAGATAAGATTAAGGCGAATATAGAGAGCAGGGCGAAGACAAGTTCTGTAAGCGATCTCATCTCGCAGGTTTTAGTCCCTACCGAGAAAGTTTCGGAAGTGAAGGCCGGCAAGAAAAAGATATCTACCAGAAAATTTTTCCCCGGCTATGTCCTCGTTGAGATGGAACTCACCGACGATACCTGGTATCTGATCAAAAATACCCCCGGCGTAAGCGGTTTTATCGGTTCGGGCCGCAGGCCTGTGCCGCTAAAAGAAACCGAGATCAGCGCCATATTAAAACAGGCTGAAATGGCCAAAGAAAAGCCTACGCCGAAAATCATATTTGAAAAGGGTGAAGGAGTAAGGGTACTAGAAGGACCGTTTACTAATTTTAATGGTACCATAGAAGAGATTAACCCCACTAAGGGGAAGCTTAAAGTCACGATTTCTATTTTTGGCAGATCTACGCCGGTAGAGTTGGAATATTGGCAGGTAGAAAAGGTATAAAGCCCATCTTAAGGATATAAAAAATGGCAAAAAAGGTAAAAGCAGTTATAAAGTTATATTGTCCTGCGGGAGCCGCAAATCCCGCGCCTCCGGTAGGCCCAGCGCTAGGGCAGCACGGCGTAAACATAATGGAATTTTGCAAACAGTTTAACGCAAAGACTCAAGGGCGTGACGGCCTCAAACTGCCGGTAATAATAACAGCTTACGAAGACAGATCATTTACCTTTATAATAAAGAGCCCGCCTTCTTCCATACTTCTCAAGAGGGCGTGCGGCGTCGCAAAGGCAAGCGGCGTTCCCCATAAGGAAAAGGTGGGATCGGTCACCAAGGATCAGGTAAGAGAGATCGCTAAAATAAAGATGCCGGACTTGAACACCACCGATGTTGAGCAGGCCATGAGGATGGTGGAAGGAACCGCCCGCAGCATGGGCATAGATATAGTAGATTCCAAATAATAGAGGAGTTATTAATACACAATGGCATTATCTAAGAGAAAGAAAGAATTCGAAAAATCAGTCGATCCTAAGAAGACTTGCACGCTGCGCGAGGCGATAGAAGTATTAAAAAAAGCACCGAAAACAAAATTTGACCAGACCGTAGAGGTCTCTTTCAGAATTAATATCAATGTAAAAGAGACATCCTTGAGCGTGCGTGGTACTGTATCGCTGCCCCACGGTACCGGCAAAACAAGAAAAGTGGCGGTATTCTGCAAAGGCGAAGACGATAGAAAAGCTAAGGCCGCAGGAGCCGATTTTGTAGGCGCGGACGACCTTGTAAAAAAGGTCAGTGAAGGCTGGTGCGATTTTGATGTCGCGATAGCCACCCCTGAGATGATGAAAGATATGGGCCGGTTAGGAAAAATACTGGGGCCGCGCGGCCTCATGCCGAATCCAAAAGCCGGGACAGTCACTCAAGACGTAGAAAAGGCCGTGCAGGACGTTAAAAAAGGAAAAATAGAATTTAAAATGGATAAGCAGTCCAACATCCACGCAATGATAGGGAAATTATCCTTTGAGACAAACTTGTTAGTCGAAAACGGAATAGAGCTGATAGAAGCGGTTGAACGGGCGAAGCCGCCGGTGACAAAGGGCGTATTTATAAAGAGCCTGTCGGTATCTTCGACCATGGGTCCCGGGCTGAGGCTTGATTATAACGGCTGGCGCGGATAAGAAAAGAAAAAACCATTATGGAAAAGTTCGGAAAAGTATGTAAAGAGCATATGGTTAAAGAGATAACGGAACGCTTTAAGAGCTATCCGGATTTTTTTATAACCACTTTTAGCAATATCGGTGTTGGTGATATGGAGAATCTCAGAAAGTCGCTTAAAAAAGATGCTTCAGCTTATATGGTCACAAAAAATACGATGCTTAAGCAGGCCGTAAAGAAGTCCGGCATAAGCATCAAGATGGAAGATATCGAATCATCCGTAAGCGGTTCATGCGGAGTCCTTTTTACAAAAGGAGACCCTGTTTCGATATCGCGCATATTGGTGAATTTTGCCAAAAACCACGAGACCCTGAAAATAAGAGCCGGTTTTGTAAATGGCGAGACGATTTTCTTTGACACTATTAAGTTTATGTCAACTCTGCCGTCCCGCGAAGTACTGTTAGCCACGGCCTTCGCAGCCATAAAATCGCCTGTGACGGGTTTTGTGGGTATTTTGCGGAATCTTTTAAAAAATTTAGTCGGCGTCGTAGACGCTATTGGAAAGAAGAAGAACGAAGCATAATTAAATACGATACCTGTGGCATGTTAATGTCAGGGGCAGTTCGGTGAAGGAGGAATACAATGGTTGAAGAGAAGAAAGAAGTAGAGACGAAGAAAGCGGATATTCAAATATCCAAGAAGATGGAAGATATCATATCATCCATCGAGGGCATGACTGTGCTTGAATTGGCAAATCTTGTTAAGGTGCTCGAGGAGAAGTTCGGAGTAACTGCGGCACAACCCATGATGGCAATGGCCGGTATGGGGCAGGCTCCGGCAGCAGGCGCAGCAGTTGAGGAAAAGACGGTATTTACCGTAGTCCTAGCCGGCGCGGGTGCAAATAAGATCAATGTCATAAAAGAGATCCGTACCATTACGACCTTAGGGTTAAAAGAAGCTAAAGACCTGGTCGAAGCCGCGCCCAAGAATGTAAAAGAAGGCATTACCAAAGAAGAAGCCGAGGAAATCAAAAAGAAGCTCGAAGCCGCCGGCGCAAAGGTAGAACTCAAATAAGACCCAAACTTATGGAGTGGTATTTTCGCGCTTAAGCGACATAAGTTTGTTGGTCGAATTTGATCCTCCGAAGCCAAACACGATAAGTATTTGGCGAAGGAGGAGTAATTCGGCGAAGGCGAATGAAAACAACTTAAGTATTACCCGGAAGGGCTATGAAAGAGACCATAAAAAATTTCGGAAAAATAAAAGAAAATTTCAAAGTTCCCAACATGGTTGTGATGCAGACCGCCTCTTACGCTGAATTTTTGCAGGCGGATGTTCCGCGCACAAAACGGAAACTGGTTGGACTTGAAGGCACCTTCAGAGAGACATTTCCAATAGAAAGCTTTGACGGAAAATACAAGTTGGAATATGCGGGTTATTCTCTTGGCGCGCCAAAATATAATTTGAGCGAATGCCGGAAACGCGGCATAACCTACGCGAGCCCCTTAAAAGTTAAAATACGTCTTCGATCCCCGAAAGATGCTAAGGAGCAGGAAGTCTATATGGGGGATCTGCCGCTTATGACCGCGACAGGGACTTTTATCATAAACGGCGACGAAAGAGTAGTAGTAAGCCAGCTTCACCGCTCACCCGGCATATCGTTCGAAGACTTCATTCACCCTAACGGGAAAAAATTGTTTGCGGCGAGAATCATACCCTATAGAGGCGCGTGGATTGAGATAGAGACTGATATAAATGACGCTATGCATATAACTATTGATCGGCGAAGAAAATTTGCCGCGACTACCTTTTTAAGAACATTGGGCCTTTCCAAAGATGAGGATATTCTTAAGGCCATCTGCGGGATAGAGAAGATTGAAGCGTCCCGGAAGAGCCAGTTTGAAAACGTGATCGGCGGAGTGCTGGCGGCTGATGTGACAGGCGAAAGCGGCTTACCATTTGCACGCGCCACCGAAAAAATAACCAAAGACACGGTTAACAGGATTTGGAATGCCGGCATAAGGACGATAAAAGTCTTGGTCAATCCTATGCCGGAATTGATAAATACTCTGGACAAAGATCATTGCAGAACTAAAGAAGATGCGACATTAGATATATATAGGAAGTTACGCCCCGGTGATCCCCCGACCATGGCAAACGCGGAAACGCTTATGACCAGGTTATTTTTTGATCCAAAGAGGTATGAACTTGGCCGCGTCGGCAGATTTATGATCAATAGAAAATTGGGCATGAACGAGCCGCTTGGCAATACTGTATTAACGGCCGAGACAGTAGTCAAGGCCCTTGTAAAACTTATACAGATTAAAAATGGAAACGGCCAAACGGACGATATTGACCATTTGGGCAACAGGCGCATCAGGGCGGTGGGCGAACTTCTGCAGAATCAGTTCAGGATAGGCCTTGCCAGGATAGAGCGCGCGGCCCGCGAGAGGATGAATATATACGACCTTGAGAACGTTATGCCGCATAATCTCATAAACTCTAAGCTTATATCCAGCGCAATAAGAGATTTTTTCGGCAGAAGTCAATTATCTCAATTTATGGACCAGACAAATCCGTTGGCCGAATTAACCCATAAGAGGCGTTTGAGCGCGGTAGGGCCGGGTGGGCTCAACAGAGAAAGAGCCGGATTTGAAGTCAGAGATGTCCACTATTCACATTACGGCCGTATGTGCCCCATAGAAACGCCGGAAGGGCCGAACATCGGGCTTATTGCGTCATTATCTGCCTATGCCAGAGTGAATGAATACGGTTTTCTTGAGACGCCTTACAGAAGGGCTGAAAAGAGAAGGGTTACCGATAAAGTTGAATATCTCACCGCGGATATAGAAGATAATTTCATTATCGCGCAGGCTAATGCAAAACTGGACAAAGACGGCAGGTTTGTAGATGATAAAGTATTCTGCCGCCATAAGGACGATTTTGTAAAAGTGGACGCGAGCGAGGTTCAGTATATGGACGTCTCTCCCAAACAGCTCGTAAGTATAGCAGCAAGCTTGATACCATTCCTGGAGCATGACGACGCCAACAGGGCTCTCATGGGCTCAAACATGCAACGTCAGGCAGTTCCGCTGTTATATACGGAATCGCCTCTGATCGGAACTGGTATGGAACAAAGAGTAGCCGAGGATTCCGGGTCTGTAGTTTTGGCGCAAAATAGCGGAAAGGTAACGGAAGTAGATGCTTCTCACATCAATATAGGCAGTACCGCATATCGGATAAGAAAATTCGAGAAATCGAATTCATCCACATGCATAAATCAAAGGCCGATCGTAGAGCTGGGCGACATGGTCAAAGAAGGCGATGTGATAGCTGACGGTACGTCCACTAAAGGCGGCCAGTTGGCGCTTGGCAAAAATGTTTTAGTGGCATTTATGCCGTGGCGTGGTTATAACTTTGAAGACGCAATATTAATAAGCGAAAAACTTTTAAAAGAAGATATTTATACGTCGATCCATGTAGAGGAATTTGAGCTTGAGGCGAGAGAGACAAGGCTTGGCGTGGAAGAGATTACCCGCGATATACCGAATGTCGGGGAGGAGATGCTGGCGAACCTGAACGAAGAAGGTATTATAAGGATAGGCGCGGAGGTTATTCCCGGAGATATCCTGGTAGGTAAAGTTACTCCTAAGAGCGAGACCGAATTGTCTCCGGAAGAAAAATTATTGCGGGCTATTTTTGGCGAAAAGGCCGGAGACGTAAGAGATGCTTCGCTTACTGTGCGGCCCGGCATAGAGGGGATAATAGTAGATGTTAAAGTATTTTCGCGCAAAGAGACGAAGAATAAAACCAAAGAGGAAAAGACCGAAGAGCTAAAGAAGATAAGCGAAATCACAAAGTTCTATGAGAGCCAAATCGGCAACCTCAAGAAGGAGAAGGTCCTTAAGCTTGTGAAGATGTTGCGCAGTGTTAAGCTTTCAGCCAGCCTATTAGACGAAGAGACAGGCTCAACCATTATTCCTAAAAATAAAGCTCTCAAAAAGAACGACATAAAACGACTGGAACGTTGCGACATAACGAGCCTGCGGATAGAAGACAATGAAAAACTAGAAGACGATATAAAGCGGGTTGTGACGCTCCTGGATGAACAGATAGAGGAGCTGAGTTTTGAGCAGGAGCGCGAGATAGACAGGATCAAGCGCGGCGATGAGCTTCCCCCGGGCGTTGTGAAGAAGGTATCGGTATATATCGCAAGCAAGAGGAAGATATCGGTAGGTGACAAAATGGCCGGGCGTCACGGTAATAAAGGTGTTATTGCAAAAATACTACCTGAAGAAGATATGCCGTTTTTACCGGACGGAACCCCTCTTGAGATAGTGCTTAATCCTTTAGGGGTGCCATCCCGAATGAATGTAGGCCAGATACTGGAAACGCATCTGGGGTGGGCGGCGCATGCATTAGGATATAGAGCTATAGGCCCTGTCTTCGACGGTCCCAGTGAAACCGAAATAAAACTTGAGTTAAAAAAGGCTGGATTACCCGAGGATGGCCGTGAAGTACTTCATGACGGCCTTACGGGAGAGCAATTTGATCAAAGGGTTACAGTCGGCTACATATATATGATGAAGCTGGCGCACCTTGTGGATGATAAGATACACGCAAGGTCCATAGGCCCGTACTCCTTAGTAACGCAGCAGCCATTAGGCGGTAAGGCGCAATTCGGCGGACAGCGTTTTGGAGAGATGGAGGTCTGGGCTCTTGAGGCATACGGAGCGGCATTTACATTGCAGGAACTCCTTACGGTAAAGAGCGATGATGTCATGGGAAGAACTCGGATATACGAGTCAATAGTAAAGGGCGATAATACCTTCCAGCCCGGTACTCCGGAGTCATTCAACGTTTTAGTGAAAGAGCTGCAGAGTTTAGGACTTGACGTCACGATGGAGAAGAAAGAAGAAAAAGGCGCGTCGAAAACGAGCAAAAAGGGCGGAAAAGATGATTAATTTCGAGAATCCTTTCGATTCCATATCGATAAAGATTGCGTCTCCGGAGGTGATGAAGTCGTGGTCGCACGGCGAAGTCAGAAAACCGGAGACCATAAATTACAGGACCTTTAAACCTGAAAAAGACGGCCTCTTTTGCGAAAAGATATTCGGCCCTACAAGGGATTGGGAATGTTCTTGCGGTAAATATAAGAGGATCAAGCATAAGGGCATAATCTGCGACAGGTGCGGCGTCGAGGTTACGCGTTCAAATGTGAGGCGCCAAAGGATGGGGCACATCGAACTGGCCGCTCCGGTGTCGCACGTCTGGTTTTTTAAGGCGTCCCCATCGCGCATGAGCGCGCTCTTGGAGCTTAGCCTGAGAGACCTGGAAAGAGTTATTTATTACGAGGAATATATAGTATTGGATCCGGGCGATGCGCCGGTGAAAAAGAGGGACATGCTCACGGAAGACAGATATAGAGAATATAAAGAGAAGTTCGGCGGAAATCTTAAGGCCAAGATGGGCGCCGAGGCGATACGAGACCTTCTCAAAGAGGTGAATATAAATGAGATGGCGAAGAAACTTTATCGCGGCCTCAAAGACGCAAAGACCGAGCAATCTCAGAAGAAATTAAGTAAGCAGCTGCGTATAATCGAGTCGTTTAATCGTTCCGGCAATAAAGCGGAATGGATGATATTGGATGTGATACCCGTTATACCGCCTGATCTGAGGCCGCTTGTGCCGCTAGACGGCGGACGTTTCGCTACAAGTGACCTTAACGACCTCTATAGGAGAGTAATAAATAGAAATAACCGGCTAAAAAAGCTTATTGAGCTCAAGGCTCCCGAAGTCATTATAAGAAATGAAAAGAGAATGCTTCAAGAAGCCGTTGACGCACTCTTCGACAACGGCAGGCATGGAAGGCCTGTCCTCGGTCCCGGCAACAGGCCGCTTAAGTCATTAAGCGATATGTTGAAGGGCAAGCAGGGCCGATTCAGACAGAATCTGTTAGGCAAGAGAGTAGATTATTCCGGCCGAAGCGTTATCGTTATAGGCCCCGAACTAAAGCTTCATGAATGCGGTCTTCCCAAGAAGATGGCGCTGGAATTATTCGAGCCGTTCATAATAAAGAAGTTAAAGGAAAAGGGTTTTGTCCATACAATAAAGAGCGCTAAAAGAATAGTAGAGCGCGAAAAACTGGAAGTGTGGGATATCCTTGACGAGGTGATCAAGGAGCATCCAGTTATGCTGAATAGGGCCCCCACATTGCATAGGCTGGGCATACAAGCGTTTCAGCCGAAACTTATCGAAGGTAAGGCAATAAGGATCCATCCTTTAGTATGCGCCGCTTTTAACGCTGACTTCGACGGCGACCAGATGGCGGTCCACGTGCCGCTTTCCTTGGAAGCGCAGATGGAATGCCGAATACTTCTGATGTCGATCAACAATATATTCTCGCCTAGCGACGGTAGGCCGATTGCCGTACCGTCCCAGGATATAGTCCTAGGATGCTGCTATCTGACGAAAGAGAAAGAGGGTTTAAAAGGCCAGGGTAAGGTCTTTGCTTCTAAGGAAGAAGTCGTAATAGCGTATAATGATAACGAAATTGATATGCACGCCAAAATAAAACTCAAGCTGGAAAATAACATCATAGAGACTACCCCGGGCAGGGTATTATTTAATGAGTGCCTTCCTAAGGGTCTCGACTTCGTGAATGAATCCCTGAACAAGTCAAAAATAAGCAAGGTAATTGCGGAGTGTTATAATAAGCTGGGCCATGATGCCACCATAAAACTTCTGGATGACCTTAAGCAGATAGGTTTTGAGATTGCCACAAAAGCCGGCATATCTATTGCTATTGACGACCTGAAGATTCCGAGCAAAAAGAAGGTATTTATAGAAGAAGCTCAGAAGGAAGTAGATAGTGTAGAAAGCCAATACAGAAACGGCTTAATAACTAACGGCGAAAGATACAATAAAATTGTGGATATCTGGACGCATGCGACCGATAAAGTGACAGAGCTCATATTTAAGGAGCTGGATAGTTTTAACCCGATTTTCATGATGGCCGACTCCGGCGCCAGGGGTTCAAAACAGCAGATCAGGCAGTTGGCCGGCATGCGCGGGCTGATGGCTAAACCGTCAGGCGAAATCATAGAAAACCCTATTACCGCTAACTTCAGAGAAGGGCTTACAGTGCTTGAATATTTTATTTCTACGCACGGCGCAAGAAAAGGTTTGGCTGACACAGCACTAAAGACAGCCGACTCCGGTTATCTGACAAGGCGGCTTGTAGATGTAGCCCAAGATGTCATAGTTACAGTGGAGGATTGTCGTACTGTAAACGGCATAACGACAAGCGCCATCATCGAAGGCGATGAGGTTGTAGTAAGCCTTAAAGAAAGAATAATAGGCAGGGTGGCGCTTGATAATATAGTAGATATCATAAATGATGCGGTTATAGTAGAAGCCGGCCAAGAGATTACGGAAGAAAAGGCCGATAAGATAGAATCCTCGGGTATAGAAAAGATAAGGATACGAAGCGTTCTTACTTGCGAGTGCAGGCAGGGCGTATGCGCAAAATGTTACGGACGTAACCTTGCTACCAGAAGGATGGTGGAGCTGGGTGAAGCTGTAGGTATAATCGCGGCACAGTCTATAGGAGAGCCCGGAACGCAGCTTACGATGAGAACGTTTCATATCGGCGGAACAGCGAGTTTGAGCGTTGAAAAGCCTTACTTAGAGGCCAGGAATGACGGTACGGTAAAATACCACGGCATTAAAGCGGTCCAGCTGGAAGATAAAGGCAAATTCGTAGTAGTAAACCGGAACGGTCAAGTAAGTGTTAACGATACCGACGGCAGAGAGCTGGAAAGGCATGCCGTTCCGCAAGGCGCGCTTATAAGCGTGGAAGACGGAAAACCAGTTAAACAGAACGCGGTATTTGTCAGGTGGGATCCATACACCACGCCAATATTAACAGAGATAGGCGGAATAGTAAAATATGAGGATATTAAGGAAGAGCTTACTGTTCGGGAAGAAGTTGACGAAGCGACAAAGATAGTCAACCTCGTAGTCATTGAACATAAGGGCGACTATCATCCGCAGATCATAATTGTCAATGAAAAGCAGGAAGTCCTCGGCATATATCCGATACCGTCTGGCGCTCACATTATCGTCAAAGACGGAGAAAAGATAAAGGCGGGGCAGCTTTTGGCAAAGACGCCGAGAGTTATTACAAAGACCAAAGATATTACGGGCGGTTTACCGAGGGTTGCAGAATTATTTGAGGCGCGAAAACCAAAAGACCCGGCAATAATAAGCGAGATAGACGGCATTGTGGAGTTTGGGGAATCTAAAAAAGGTATGCGCAGGGTTGTGGTAAAAAGCCAGAGCGGGATGGCTAAAGAATACCTTATACCTCCCGGAAAGCACCTCAACGTTTATAAAGGCGATAAGGTATATGCCGGCCAACAGCTGATCGACGGCCCGGTAGTCCCGCAGGATATACTGCGGGTATCGGGGTATAAGAAGCTGCAGGAATATCTCGTCAATGAAGTCCAGGAAGTTTACAGGCTGCAGGGTGTCAAAATTAACGATAAACACATAGAGGCTATAGTACGACAGATGCTTCGAAAAGTAAAAATAGAAGACCCCGGCGATACGGACTTTCTTTTGGGCCAGCAGGTTGATAAATTCGATTTTATAGAAGAGAACGAGCGCGTAATGAAGAAGAAAGACAAGCCGGCAAAGGCATCGCCGGTACTTCTTGGCATAACCAAGGCCAGCCTTACAACAAAGAGTTTCATTTCGGCGGCAAGTTTTCAGGAGACCACAAGGGTTCTTACAGAAGCCGCTGCCTCAGGAAGACGCGATGACCTTATAGGCCTTAAAGAGAATGTCATTATGGGCCATCTCATTCCTGCGGGGACAGGTTTTTCCGAGCACAGGAAAATCGAGATAATTAAAAATATTGAGGCCAAGGAAGCATCAAAAGAAGGCGAAAAGAAGGATAAGGAAAAGGTATGCCCACAATAAATCAATTGATAAGATTCGGAAGGACGCAATTTAAAAATAAGACAAAATCACCGGCACTTCAGGGTTCGCCTCAGAAAAGAGGTGTCTGTCTCCAGGTTAAGACTCAGACGCCGAAAAAACCCAATTCAGCGCTGCGTAAAGTCGCGAGAGTCCGCCTTGTAAACGGCATGGAAGTGACATCCTATATTCCGGGTGAGGGGCACAACCTTCAGGAGCATTCTATAGTCATGATAAGGGGCGGAAGGGTAAAAGACCTGCCGGGCGTAAGGTACCATGTTATAAGAGGTACGCTGGATACTATGGGAGTCGCAAATAGGAAGAAATCCAGGTCAAAATACGGCGCAAAGATGCCTAAACAGTAATGATGGAGAGAAGATGAGAAGAAGAAGGGCGGAAAAAAGAGAATCGATAGCTGATCCCAAATATAACAGCATTCTTTTGACTAAGTTCATAAACATAGTAATGAGTGCGGGAAAAAAATCCAAAGCAGAAAGTATAGTGTATTCCGCGCTTGATATATTGGCGGAAAAGACCGGCAAAAAGCCGCTTGAAATATTTGAAAAGGCATTGAATAATGTGAGGCCGCTGGTGGAAGTCAAGCCGCGCCGTGTGGGAGGCGCTACATACCAGGTCCCTATCGAAGTGCCTCAACAGAGGGGTATGGCCATCGCATTTAGGTGGATACGGGATTTAGCAAGGCAAAGGGCGGGAAAACCCATGGAGGAAAAGCTGGCCGAAGAACTTTTAGATGCGCATAACGGCACAGGGGCCGCCATAAAAAAAAGAGAAGATATGCATAAGATGGCAGAGGCCAATAAGGCATTCAGCCATTACAGATGGTAGTCTACTACGCTCGAAAACGATTCCTGCGAAGCTAAAGGCGAAAGTACTTTAGCGAAGCAGAATCGTGTTCGAGCTTCGTAGGACTAATTCCTGCGTAGCCCAACGCGAAAGCAATTGGGCGGAGCAGAATAATGGGGTAGAAAGTGATAGCGGAGATAATGGAAACAAAAGATTCTGCAGCAAACTTAGGAAAGTTCGTCATAAAAGATACGCGTAATATAGGCGTAGTCGCGCATATAGATGCGGGCAAGACTACTACCACAGAGCGCATATTGTATCACACGGGCAGGCTCTACAAATTGGGAGATGTCGATGATGGCACTACTGCCATGGACTGGATGGAGCTTGAGCAGGAGCGGGGCATTACCATAACCAGCGCCGCTACAACCTGTTTCTGGAAGGGGAAACGCATAAATCTCATCGATACGCCCGGTCACGTTGATTTTACCGTTGAAGTCGAGAGGTCTCTAAAAGTCCTGGATGGCGCTGTTGTAGTTTTGTGCGCTGTCGGCGGCGTACAGCCGCAATCCGAAACCGTATGGAGGCAGGC
>JAHIPI010000084.1 GCA_018894435.1 Candidatus Omnitrophota bacterium
CGGCGAAGCTATAGGGTGAAAACAGTAAAGATAGGTTATCAAAAGACTTCTATTTTTACTCCTCACAACATTACGCTATGATTTTTGTCATACAACATGTGGGCATCGAAGGTATAGGTACGCTCGGCGAATTTTTTGGAAGTATCTATAAGGATATCAAGACAGTTGATTTAGAAAGAGGAAACAATCTACCAGGCGGTTTTAAAAATATCGAAGCAATTATAGTCCTCGGCGGACCTATGAATGTGTATGAAGTGGATAAGTACCCGTTTTTGAAAGACGAGGATTTTTTTCTGAAGGCCGCCCTCAAAAATAATATCCCCATTCTGGGTATATGTTTAGGGGCGCAGCTTTTGGCGAAATCGGCGGGCGCCGCAGTTAAAAAGGCATCTAATAGCGAAATCGGTTGGTACGATATTTTTCTTACCGAGGATGGGATTGAAGACGAGCTATTTTACGGCCTTGATAGCACCTTAAAGGTTTTCCAATGGCATGAGGATACGTTTGAAGTGCCAAAAGAAGGAACATTATTAGCAGCTTCCAATATATGCCGCAATCAAGCATTCAAAATAGGCACAAACGCCTACGGGCTGCAGTTTCATATCGAGATTACCGAAGATATGATTAAGGCGTGGACTGGCGAATATCTTGATAATAACGACGCCGCATTGCGAAATAAGGCCGAAAAGATGAGGCAGGATTATATGGCGATAAAAGACGTATTCGATAAACAGGCTAGGAAAGTTTACCTTAATTTCTTGAAACTTATAGAAGGCAATAAATTTAAGATATAATTTCATAAAATAGGTTACCAAAAAGGCCTTATTTTTACTTATATGTATGTAGGTATGGAGTTTGCGCATAGGAGCACAAAGTTTGTGCAAGGCATAACAAAAGAACAAGGGCGTTCTTAAGGGTGTCATACCTTGAGAACGCTTCTTATTTAAAGGAGACCAAAAATGGCAAAGAGAACAAAAGAAGAGATACTGAAGCTGGTAAAAGAGAATGATGTAAAGTTCATCAGATTATGGTTTACGGATGTTATGGGGCAGGTCAAAAGCTTCTCTATAACAAATACAGAGCTGGAAGGCGCACTTGAGAATGGCATGGGTTTTGACGGATCTTCCATAACGGGATATCAGGATATTGAAGAATCTGACATGATAGCCATGCCTGATCCGGATACTTTTGTAATATTGCCCTGGAGGCCCAGGGAGAAGGCCGTAGCAAGGATGATATGCGATATCCTAAACCCGGATAAAACTTCTTATGAGGGTGACCCTCGCCATGTATTGAAAAGGGCACTTGACAGGGCTAAAAAGATGGGTTACGACCACTTCTATCTAGGCCCGGAACTCGAATTCTTCTACTTTAAAAACGATAACGGCACCGAGATCCTTGATAAAGGCGGTTATTTCGATCTCACGACACTGGACGTTGCCAGCGATCTTCGGCGCGAAACAGTATTAGCCCTTGAATCCATGGGCATCCAGATAGAGTATTCACACCATGAAGTGGCGCCCTCCCAGCACGAAGTAGATATGAAGTATAAGGATGCCCTCTTTATGGCTGACAGTGTCATAACATATAGGGTAACGGTAAAAGAGATCGCGAGCAAATTCGGCGTGTATGCCACTTTTATGCCCAAGCCGATCTTCGGGCAGAACGGCTCCGGCATGCATACCCATCAATCGCTTTTCAAGGGCAGCAAGAACGCCTTTTTTGACGCTAAATCCAAAGATAACCTTTCGGATGTTGCGCGTTGTTATATAGCCGGCCTTCTGAAGCACTCCAAGGAGATATGCGCCATATTTGCGCAGACGACCAATTCCTACAAAAGGCTTGTGCCCGGATATGAAGCCCCTGTCTATATAGCATGGAGCAGGAGGAACAGGAGCGCTCTCGTAAGAGTTCCACATTACCATCCCGGAAAGGAGCAGGCGACAAGATGCGAATTCAGGGCTTGCGATCCTGCCTGTAACCCGTATCTGACATTTGCGGCCATGCTTCACGCGGGGCTTGACGGCATTGAGAAGAATTACAAGGTACCCGCGCCGATGGAGCAAAATCTGTACCACCTGACAGATGCCGAAAGAAAAGAAAAGGGCATCGAAACATTGCCGGACTCACTTGGCCAGGCAGTATTGATAGCCGAGAAGAGCGAACTTGTAAGGAAGGTTCTGGGAGATCATATCTTCCCGAGGTTCATAGAGCTGAAGAGGAAAGAATGGGACGATTACAGGATCCAGATCCCTCAGTACGAGCTGGATAAGTACCTTTCGATATTGTAAGTTTTCTTCTAACCAGGTTAGAGTAAAATCTAACCTGGTTAGATATATGGTAAATTTTTTTGCGCAGAGATGCGTAAAATTTAAGCAGGCAAAGATGACTGATAACACGATAGAAAATATAGAAGAGTATTTTTTTACAGCGGACGAAGGCCGCATTTACGATATTGTCATAGACAAAATAGGGCGGCTGCTCATAGAAAAGGCCCTTGAGAAAACGCATGGAAATAGGATTTTAGCGTCAAAAATACTGGGCCTTAATCGTAACACGCTGCATGCGAAGATAAAAAAACTGCACATAGATGTTGATAGGTTTAAATCATGAAATATGACCATTTTCCAAAAAAACAGGGCCTTTATGATCCGCAGTTTGAGCATGATAACTGCGGCGTAGGATTCGTTTGCGATATAAAGGGAAAGAAATCGCACGACATAATAAAAAAAGGAATAAAGGTCCTTAACCGCCTAAGCCATCGCGGCGCCGTGGGAGCCGACCCAGATACCGGAGACGGAGCAGGGATACTTATACAGATTCCGCATAAGTTTCTTCTAAAAGAGTGTTCAAAGCTCAATATAGGGCTTCCTGAGAAAGGTGAATACGGCACCGGCTTCATATTTTTTCCGAGGGATGCGAAGAAACGGGAGGCTTGCATTGAAGTTATCGAGAATGTAGTCAAAAAAGAAAAAGAGGTCCTTTTGGGTTGGCGCGAAGTGCCTCTCGATAATTCTATTATTGGCAAAACCGCTAAAGAGACGGAGCCGGTGATATTTCAGATTTTTATAGGCAGAGGAAACGGCACAAAAGACCAAGGCGATTTTGAGAGAAGGTTATACCTGATAAGGCGGCAGATCGAAAATTCCGTCCGCCAGGCAAACATTATCGGCAAGGCCTTTTTCTATATAACAAACCTCTCCTCGAGGACCATAAGCTATAAAGGGCTTTTGATGCCCCATCAGCTTGACAAGTATTTTCTTGACCTGACGGACCCGGATCTTGAAAGTGCCATTTCGCTTGTGCATTCGCGCTATAGTACCAATACCTTTCCTACATGGGATCTTGCTCAGCCATTTCGCTTCCTCGCGCATAACGGCGAGATAAACACGCTGAGAGGTAATATCAACTGGATGAAGGCGCGGGAAAGGCTGCTTGCGAGCGAACTCTTCGGCCCTGATATAGAAAAGGTAAAACCTGTTATAGTGGCAGGCGGCAGCGACTCTGCCTCTATCGACAATATCTTCGAACTCTTGGTGCTTTCGGGGAGATCCCTACAGCACGCAATGATGATGCTTATACCGGCTGCATGGGAGCACGATAAATCTATGACAAAAGAGCTGCTGGAATTTTACCAGTATCACGCCTGCTTTATGGAGCCGTGGGACGGACCGGCTTCCATAGCATTTACCGACGGGGAAAAGGTGGGGGCAGTACTTGACAGAAACGGCTTACGGCCATCAAGGTACATTGTTACAAAAAACGATCTTTGTGTAATGGCCTCGGAAGTCGGCGTGCTGGATATAGACCCCGCCGATATAAAGCTGTCTGGAAGGCTTGAACCCGGAAAGATGTTTTTTATAGATACTGCGCGCGGTGTGATAGTGGAGGACTCTGAAATAAAAAAAGAAGTATCCGGGAAAAGGCCGTACGGAAAATGGAATAAGGAAAGCTTAGTTCGGCTTGACAATATAATCGGAGTGCCGGAATTGGATAAGGCAATGGAAGACGTGATGGCGCAACTAAAGGCATTCGGTTATACGAGAGAAGATATGAAGATGATAATTAAGCCGATGGCCGAAGAGGGCAAGGAACCCATCGGCTCTATGGGGAACGACACGCCGCATGCATTTTTGTCAAAACGTCCCGAGATGCTCTATGATTATTTTAAACAGCTATTCGCTCAGGTCACCAATCCGCCTATAGACCATATACGCGAAAAGATCGTGATGAGCATAGAGAGTTATGTCGGGTCGGAGAAGAATATACTTGCCGAAACGCCGGGCCACAGCCATAAACTTATAGTCAAAAGCCCGATTCTTGCTGACAGCGAAATTGAAAAGATAGGGACAATAAGCATAAACGGTTTTCGCGCGAAGACGATCTATACATTTTTTAACGTCGCCGACGAAGATGGTTTTGAAAGGGCGCTCGAGAGGATATGTTTTGAGACCGAATACGCCATAGAGAAAGGTTATTCATTTATTATTCTGAGTGACCGGGGTTCGGATAGAGATCATATCGCGCTTCCTGCGCTTTTAGCAGTTGCTTCTGTTCACCATCACCTTGTGAGAAAAACAACGCGTTCCCAGGTGGGGATTATTCTGGAAAGTGCCGAGCCGAGAGAGGTGCATCATTTTGCGCTTTTAATCGGCTACGGCGTGGACTGCATAAATCCTTATCTTGCATACAAGGCGGTGAAGCAGCTTATTAAGGAAAAGGAAATAGATCTCGATATCGAAAAGGCGCTCCGAAACTACAGGGAAGCTATAAACGAAGGCATAATGAAAGTACTGTCCAAGATGGGCATATCTACCCTGCGCAGTTATAGAGGCGCTCAGATATTTGAGGCGCTAGGCCTTAATCATGATGTTATAGACAAATACTTTACGGGTACAGTTTCGCGTATAGGCGGAGTAGACCTGGCCGGGATAAAGGATGAGGCTTATAAAAGGCATAAAGAAGCATATTCTCTATTAGCTGATACAGATTATTTAGCTACAGGTGGGACATATCAATGGAAAAGGGACGGCCAGCATCATCTCTGGAACCCGGATACGATTGCCGCATTACAGGATGCGACGAGGCAAAATGATTACGAAAAATATAAATCTTTTGCGACACTCATAAATAATCAGTCCGCAAATCCCACTACGCTGAGGGGGCTTTTGAAATTCTCCGCCAAAGGCGGATCCGCCTCTGGCGGAAGAAAAAGAAATCCCGTTCCGATTGACGAAGTAGAGAGTGTTGAAGAGATACTAAAAAGATTTGCTACGGGCGCAATGAGTTTTGGCTCTATAAGCAAATTGGCCCACGAGACGATCGCGCTCGCAATGAATAAACTCGGAGCCAGATCGAATACAGGCGAAGGCGGCGAGGACCCGGCGCGTTTTGCAGCGCTCAAAAACGGCGAATCAAAACGAAGCGCCGTAAAACAGGTGGCGTCCGGAAGATTCGGTGTTACTGCTAACTATCTCGTGAATGCAGACGAGATCCAGATAAAAATAGCGCAGGGTGCTAAGCCGGGAGAAGGGGGACAGCTCCCCGGGCACAAAGTGAGCGAGATAATCGCGAAGACCCGCTATACCACGGCCGGCGTGACGCTCATATCGCCTCCTCCGCATCACGATATCTATTCTATAGAAGATCTTGCCGAGCTGATATTTGATCTGAAGAATATCAATCCCGCCTCGCGCATCAGCGTGAAACTCGTTTCGGAAATAGGCGTCGGCACTGTGGCGGCAGGCGTTGCGAAAGGCCACGCCGACATGATCCTGATTTCGGGCGGAGACGGCGGCACAGGGGCATCGCCGAGAAGCTCCATAAGGCACGCAGGCTTACCGTGGGAATTGGGCCTTGCGGAGACGCACCAGACGCTCGTTTTAAATAATCTGCGTTCCCGCGTAAGGTTGCAAACGGACGGACAGATGAGGACAGGAAAGGACGTCGCTATCGCCGCTTTACTCGGAGCCGAAGAATACGGATTTTGTACGGCGGCTTTGATTGTCCTAGGCTGTGTCATGTTAAGGCATTGCAATCTCAATAACTGCTCGGTCGGCATAGCGACTCAGGACGAATTATTGCAGAAGAGATTCAGGGGTAAGCCAGAGCACCTTATGAATTATTTCCGTTTTGTGGCCGAGGAACTGAGAGAGATCATGGCGGGACTGGGTTTCAGGCGCGTGGACGAAATGATAGGCAGGACCGACGCGCTTGAGCTTGATCACGATATAGTGCCGCTTAAAGCGAAGAAAGTGGATTATTCGGCTATTCTTTACAGGCCCGAATCCGACGCAGGTACTTATTGCGCCGGAAAAGCAGCGCCCGGCATATCAAATGTCATAGATTGCGCGCTTATCGAACTTGCTAAGAAGGCCCTCGAGGCGCGCGAATCCGTCAATATAGATATGAAGATAAATAATACAAACAGGGCCGTCGGCGCGATGCTGAGCGGCGAGATATGCAAAAGATACGGCGAGAACGGGCTCTTGGAAGACACGATCCACTGCAAATTTACCGGCGTCGCGGGACAGAGTTTCGGCGCTTTTCTGATAAACGGGGTGACGCTCGAATTGGAAGGCCTCGCGAATGACTATGTCGGAAAAGGCATATCGGGCGGAAAGATCATTATTTATCCAAATAGAAGAGCTGATTATAAGGCGGATGAAAATATCATAATAGGAAATACGGCCTTTTACGGCGCTATCAAAGGAGAGGCGTATATTTCAGGAGTTGCCGGGGAGAGGTTTTCTATAAGGAATTCCGGCCTCTACGCACTTTGTGAAGGCGTGGGCGACCACGGCTGCGAATATATGACCGGCGGGCGCGTAGTGATAATAGGAAAGACAGGAAAAAATTTCGCCGCGGGCATGTCGGGAGGCATCGCCTACGTTTATGACGAAAAAGGCGACTTTAAAAACAGGTGCAATCAGGAGATGGTGTTGCTCGAAAAACTGGAAACCAAGGATAAAGAGACCGTTGAGCGGCTTTTGCGCAATCATCACAGATACACGAAAAGCCGTAAAGCAAAAGCAATTCTGGACTCGCTCGGCTCAGAGATAAAGAAATTTGTAAAGGTAATCCCCGTCGAATACAAACAACTTATGAGGGGTTTTAAGTCCGGAGAGGGTATAGGGCTCACGGAGGTTTTAGATGGGTGATCCAAGAGGCTTCATAAAAGTGAGGAGAGAGGCCACGCAGGACAGGCCGGTCTGCGAGAGGGTAAAGGATTATGCCCATGTGGCTGTTTTGCCGTCCGATAAGCAATCGGAAAAGCAGGCCTCCAGATGCATGGATTGCGGTACGCCGTTTTGCAACTGGGGATGCCCGCTCGGAAATTATATCCCCGAATGGAATGATCTCGTTTTTCACGACCACTGGAAACGCGCCATTCAGCTGCTTTCGGCTACAAACAATATGCCTGAGATCACAGGGAGAGTCTGTCCCGCCCCGTGCGAGTACGCGTGCGTTTTAGGGATAAACGACGATCCGGTCACTATTAAAGAGAATGAGATGGCTATTATTGAATACGCCTTCAAAAAGAATATCATAAAGCCGCGGGCGCCCGTTAAAAGAAGCGGGAAAAAAGTTGCCGTTATAGGCTCCGGGCCGGCCGGCCTTTCCTCGGCGGCTCAACTCAACAGAGCCGGGCATAGCGTTACGGTTTTTGAGAAAGATGACAGGATAGGCGGGATCTTGCGATACGGCATACCGGATTTTAAACTGGAAAAAGGCGTACTCGACAGAAGAATAGATATTTGGAAAAAAGAAGGCGTCAAATTTAAGACAAATGTCGATGTCGGAACGGAATATCCTGTGTCAAAATTATCCGACGGGTTTGATGCTATTGTTGTTACCTGCGGTTCGCGCGTTCCGAGAGACCTCGCCATAGAAGGGCGCGGGCTTCGAGGGATCCATTTTGCAATGGACTATCTCGCGCAGGCGAATAGACTGGCCGCCGGCGATAAGATACCCAAAAAGGACCTTATTGACGCAAAAGGTAAAAAAGTATTGGTAATAGGCGGCGGAGATACTGGCGCCGATTGCATAGGAACGGCGCACCGCCAGGACGCAAGTTGCGTGGTGCAGATAGAAATATTGCCGAGGCCTTCTGAATGCAGGACAGAGGAGTGCCCATGGCCGAAATACCCCATGCTTTTAAAGACGTCTTCTAGCCACGAAGAAGGCGGCGAAAGGAGATGGTCTATAGTCACAAAGAAGTTTGTCGGCCAAAAGGGTTTGGTGAAAAAGGTCCTATGCCGGGAGAATTCCGGCGGCGATTTTGAAATAGAAGCCGATCTTGTCCTTTTGGCCATAGGATTTTTGTATGCCGAACCGAAAGGGCTCGTCGAAGAACTGGGCCTTGAACTGGACAAATGCGGCAATGTAGTTACGAACGCGTCTTTTATGACCTCAGTTAAAAAAGTATTCTGCGCCGGCGATATGAGGCGCGGCCAGTCGCTTGTAGTCTGGGCGATAGACGAAGGCAGAAAAGCCGCTTATAATGTAGACAGATTTTTGACCGGAGAAAAGATATGATAACCACGGGATTGAGAGGGCTTGATGAGGTAATAACGGGTCTCAGAAAGGGCGATAACGTCGTCTGGCAGGTCGAGGATATGAAGGATTATGCCGACTTTGTAGATCCCTTTGTCAAAAGCGCCCTTAGGGACAATAAGAAAATTATTTATATGAGATTTGCTTCCCATAAGCCCCTTTTAGAGGCGAAAGACAAGGTAAAGATATACAAACTTAACGCAAAGAGCGGATTTGAAACCTTTACCACTAATATAAACGGCATAATAACAAAAGAAGGCAGGGGCGCCTACTATGTCTTTGACTGCCTTTCCGATCTTTTGCCTGCGTGGGCTACGGACCTCATGATAGGTAATTTTTTTATGGTAACATGCCCCTATCTGTATGAACTTGATACCGTAACCTATTTTGCGATACTCCGCGATAAACACTCTTTTAAGACCATAGCAAGAATCAGGGAGACCACGCAGCTACTCATAGATGTTTACCGCTGCGAAGGCGCCTCTTATGTTCACCCGCTTAAAGTGTGGAACCGTTATACGCGGACGATGTTTTTGCCTCACACAAAAGACGATGATAAGTTTATACCTCTGACCGATAGCGCGGATGCGGCAAAGTTCCTGTCTCACATAACGGCGAAAAAAGCGGAGGAAGCAAAGCGAAACCTTGACTACTGGGACCTCTTATTTCTTGAAGCGGAAGAGCTTATACGCAACAACGCCCCCAAAGAGAAGAAAAATAAGATGTTCGATCTTTTATCCGGAATAATGGTAACGCGAGACAAAAAGATAGCATCACTCGTAAAAAATAACTTGACGCTTGAAAACCTGCTGGTGTTAAAAACGAGACTGATAGGGACCGGTTTTATCGGCGGCAAGGCCGCGGGAATGCTCCTTGCGCGCAAAATGCTCCTTAAGGATAGATCTTTTGATTGGGCGAAGATATCCGAAGAACACGATTCCTTTTATATCGGCGCGGACGTCTTCTATACATATATAGTCCAGAACGGCTGGTGGAAACTGCGCATGGAGCAAAAGACCGAGGAGGGGTATTTTGAAATAGCGCGCGTACTGAAAGATAAGATGCTTTTCGGCAAATTTCCCGAGGAGCTGATGGAACAGTTCCAGCAAATGATAGAATATTTCGGCACTTCTCCTATTATCGTCCGCTCTTCGAGCCTTCTCGAGGATGGTTTTGGTAACGCCTTTGCGGGCAAATACGAGAGCATATTCTGCCCGAATCAGGGCACTCCGGAAGAACGCTACATCAAATTTGCTGAGGCCGTAAAGAGGATCTATTCAAGTGCGATGGGAGAAGAGGCGCTGAATTACCGGTTGCAGCGGGGCCTTCATAAAAGGGATGAACAGATGGCGCTTCTGGTGCAAAGAGTATCGGGCTCTTATCATAAAAACTACTTTTTCCCGGATATCGCCGGGGTAGGCATATCTTATAACACGTATGTATGGAATGAAAAGATGGACGCAAAAGCCGGCATGGTGCGGCTTGTAGCCGGGCTCGGCACAAGAGCGGTAAACAGGGTCGAGGGCGATTATGCGAGAATAGTCGCGCTGGACCAGCCGCTTCTGAGGCCTTATTCCGATATCAACGACATAAGAAAGTTTTCCCAGCATGAAGTGGATTTAATAGATGTTAAAGAAAATAGTTTCAAATCCGTTTCTTTTTTGGACCTCTTGTCCGAAAAAACCGGTTTGAGGCTGGATGAAATCGCCCTAAAAGATGAAGAGATAACCGCGCAGATGGCCGAAAGGGGCGTAGAGGACAAGGAATACAGCATATTGACTTTTGACAACCTTGTATCCAAAAGATCTTTTATAACTATACTGAAAAAGATACTCAAAATACTGGAAAGTAATTATAAATATCCGGTCGACATAGAATTCACGATAAATTTTAACAAGAATTCTGCCAAGGGCGCCAGATTTAAGATAAACCTGCTCCAGTGCAGGCCCTTGCAGACGCGTGGGCTGGGGAAGAAAGTGGATATTCCCGAAAGAATAGCGGCTGACAAAGTATTATTTGAGGCAGAAAGCCATTTTCTCGGAGGTAATATATCGCAGCCGATAAAGCGCCTTATATATATAAAACCCGAGAAATATTTGGAGCTTGGACAGCAGGATAAGTACGAAATAGCCAGAATCGTAGGGAGGCTGAACAAGCTGATAGCCAATAAGGACCAAATGCCGACCGTACTTTTAGGCCCGGGGCGATGGGGGACTTCAACGCCGTCGCTTGGCGTTCCGGTATCATTCTTTGAAATAAACAAGATGAGCGTCCTTTCCGAAGTAGCTTTTGAAGGAGGCAACCTTTTGCCGGAACTCTCTTTTGGCACGCATTTTTTCCAGGATCTGGTGGAAAGCAACATATTTTATGTGGCGCTTTTTCCGCGCGAAGGAAAAGAGAGTTTCAATAAAGAAATGCTCGAGCATTCCAGAAATTTACTGGCGGATCTTCTGCCCGAAAGCTCAAAGTATAGCGGGGTAGTAGGAGTTTATGACCTCAGCGATAAAGAGATGAGATTGATGGCCGACGTAGTTTCCCAAAAAGCGATATGTTTTTCCGATAAGTAACGGAAGGTAGATATGGAAAATAAGAAAAAGGCTAAGATAGCGCTTGAAGACGGCACCGTCTTTGAAGGGACCTCTTTCGGGGTCTCCGGAGAAAAAGACGGCGAGGCCGTATTCAATACGAGCATGACCGGCTACCAGGAAGTTATTACCGACCCATCCTATAAAGGCCAGATAGTTATTATGACATATCCTTTAATCGGCAATTACGGAGTCAATGACGAAGATGCAGAATCGAGAAAACCGTTTTTAGAGGCGTTTGTTGTTAAAGAGTTGAGCAAAATAGCCAGTAACTGGCGATCCAAGAAGAGCCTCGATCAATACCTTAAGGAAAACGGCATATTGGGCATAGAAGGCATTGATACGCGGGCCCTCACAAAACATATCAGGCTCAAGGGCGCCATGAAAGCGGTCGTTTCGACAGAGGAGATGGACGATAAAAGACTACTGAATAAAGCAAAGGCATCGCCCGGGCTCGTTGGGAGAGACCTTGTGAAGGAAGTGATAGAACCGGACACTAGGTATTGGAATAAGGACGGTAAATACAAAGTTGTGGTCATAGACTGCGGCGCCAAATTTAATATATTAAGAGAGCTGGCAAAAAGAGATTGCCTTGTAACAATCGTCCCCGCAAATGCAACGGCCGGAAATATTCTGAAATTAAAACCGGACGGCGTGCTTTTATCAAACGGCCCCGGCGATCCCGCGGCTGTTAAATACCTTATTTCTACTGTAAAAGATCTATTGGGGAAGATACCCATGTTTGGCATATGTCTGGGCCAGCAGATATTAGGATTGGCGATGGGCGGAAAAACATACAAATTGAAATTCGGCCACCATGGTGCAAATCACCCGGTTAAAGATCTGAAGACAGGCGCTATATCCATAACTTCCCAGAACCATGGATTTTCGGTTGATATGGATTCACTTTCGAGCGATGAAGTGGAAGTCACTCATATAAATCTTAATGACAATACACCGGAGGGAATGCGACATAAGAGGTTTCCTGTATTTTCAGTGCAGTTTCACCCGGAGGCCTCACCTGGGCCGCATGACGCCGGTTATTTGTTTGATGAGTTCATTGCTATGATGAAAGGAAAAGATGCCTAAGAGAACCGACATAAGTAAAATCTTAATAATAGGCTCGGGCCCTATAATCATAAGCCAAGCGTGCGAGTTTGATTATTCCGGCACGCAGGCGTGCAAGGCCATTAGAGAAGAGGGCTATAAGGTGGTCCTCGTCAATTCCAACCCCGCGACGATTATGACCGACCCAGAAATAGCCGACGCTACCTACATAGAGCCGATTACGCCTGAAATAGTAGAGAAGATAATAGAGCGGGAGCGGCCCGACGCGCTCTTGCCGACTTTGGGCGGCCAGACAGGGCTTAATACGGCCATGAAACTCGCGGAAAAAGGCGTTTTGGAAAAATACGGCGTAAAAATGATTGGCGCAGACCAGAGAGCCATAAAGAAAGCGGAAGACAGGAATGAGTTTAAGAAGGCTATGCAGAAAATAGGCCTCGATTTGCCTCAAAGCGCCCTTGCCTATAACATGAAAGAAGCAAAAGACGCGCTTAAAAAGATAGGGCTCCCGCTTATTATACGTCCGAGTTTCACTTTGGGCGGAACGGGCGGAGGTATAGCTGCTACAGAAAAAGAATTTGAAGAGATAGCCGAACGAGGCATGAAGAACAGCATGATGAACGAGATTTTAATCGAAGAATCTATAGTCGGCTGGAAAGAATACGAACTGGAGGTCATGAGGGATTCAAAGGATAATGTAGTAATAGTCTGCTCCATAGAGAATTTTGACCCCATGGGCATACATACGGGCGATTCTATAACCGTTGCGCCGGCGCAAACGCTTAGCGATAAGGAATATCAAGCGATGAGAGACGCCGCTATCCGGATTATAAGGGAGATAGGCGTTGAGACAGGCGGCTCAAATATACAATTTGCCGTAAATCCTAAAGACGGCAGGATGGTAGTGATAGAGATGAACCCGAGAGTCTCTAGAAGCTCTGCGCTCGCAAGCAAGGCGACGGGTTTTCCCATAGCGAAATTTGCTGCGAAGCTGGCAGTCGGATATACCCTTGATGAGATAAGAAACGATATTACAAAAGAGACGCCGGCGTCTTTCGAGCCGACAATCGACTATTGCGTCGTAAAGATCCCGAGATTTACATTTGAAAAGTTTCCAGAGGCCGAGGATATCCTGGGTATTTCCATGAAGTCTGTCGGTGAGACAATGGCTATAGGAAGGACCTTCAAAGAGGCGCTTCAAAAAGGGTTGAGAGGGCTTGAGGTGGGACACAATGGCCTTGATAATAAGAAGGATTATAAACAAATACCACATGACAAGCTTTTAAAGCGGTTAAAGGAACCTAATGCTTCCAGAATATTCTATATAAAGTATGCCCTCCAAAAGGGTATGACCACAAAGGAGGTATCGGATATAACCAAGATAGATCCCTGGTTTATAAAAAATATAGAAGAGATAGTAGAGCTGGAAAAGGTCCTATCCTCCGCGGTTTCGCACAAAAAAGGTCGTTCGCTTGATTCTGCATTACTGCTTAGGGCGAAACAATATGGATTCGGCGATAAGCAGATAGGCGAACTTGTAGAAAAAGACGAGCTGACCATAAGGGAGCATAGAAAAAGCTGCGGCATAGAGGCGACCTATAAGCTTGTCGATACTTGTGCCGCCGAATTTGAGGCGTACACTCCGTATTATTACTCCACCTATGAATCAGAGGACGAGACAAGAAAGACGAAGAAAAAAAAGATTATGATACTGGGAGGCGGGCCGAATAGGATAGGGCAGGGCATAGAATTCGATTATTGCTGCTGCCACGCTTCATTTGCATTAAAAGAACTCGGATACGAAACGATAATGGTCAATTCAAACCCGGAGACCGTCTCAACCGACTACGATACATCCGATAAATTATACTTTGAACCGCTTACCTTCGAGGATGTAATGAACATAGTGGATAAAGAAAAGCCATCGGGAGTAATAGTGCAATTCGGCGGCCAGACGCCGCTTAATCTAGCAAGAGCCCTTAAAGATGCAGGCGTTCCTATCATAGGTACAAGCGTGGAATCCATAGATATAGCCGAAGACAGGGAAAAATTTGCCAAGCTGATAAGGAGGCTTAAGATCAACCAGCCCGCAAACGGCTCAGCCCTTTCAAAGGAGGAAGCCAAAAAGATCGCGAAAAGGATAGGCTATCCGGTCCTTGTAAGGCCGTCATACGTTTTGGGCGGCCGGGCCATGAGGATAATCTATGATGAAGAGTCGCTCGATGATTTTATGAAAGAGGCAAAAGATGTATCGCCGGAAAAGCCGGTACTTATAGATAAATTTTTGGATGATGCTTGCGAAATAGACGTTGACGCCATATCAGATGGATCCCTTACAGTGATAGGCGGCATAATGGAGCACATAGAAGAGGCCGGGATACATTCGGGCGATTCGGCATGTGTCCTTCCGCCGCATACATTAAGCGATGAAATAATAGCCACTGTTAAAAAGTATACATATGCCATTTCAAAAGAACTGAAAGTGAAAGGGCTTATAAATATACAGTTTGCCATAAAGAATGATATGGTATATGTCCTTGAAGTAAACCCGAGGGCGTCAAGGACCATTCCCTTTGTAAGCAAGGCAACGGGTATTCCCTTAGCAAAACTTGCCGCAAAAGTCATGGCAGGGAAGACCTTGAAGGAACTCGAATTTACGAGAGAAGTTGAGGTCTCCCATATCTCTGTGAAAGAGTCAGTGCTTCCTTTTTCAAGGTTCTCGGGGGTTGATATAATACTGGGGCCTGAGATGAAATCGACGGGAGAGGTCATGGGGATCGGCAGTTCTTTCGGGGTGGCATTTTACAAGTCACAGCTTGCGGCAAATCAGGCGCTACCCCAAAATGGCAAGGTATTTATAAGCGTGAGGAATGATGATAAGCGCGACATAGTCTTTATCGCAAAAAAGCTGTGCGATATGGGTTTTGAAATCATCGCGACTAAAGGAACTGGCAAGGTCCTTAAGTCGAACGATATAAGAACAGAGATAGTCGGTAAAATAGAGGAAGGCGATAAGAAGATACTGGACCTCATGGCCAAAGGGGAGATAAAGCTGATAATTAATACTCCTTCAGGCAGAAGCGGCCACTCGGACATGAAGTCGATAAGATCACTCGCGGTCGCAAACGGCATTTCCTGCATAACGACCATTCAGGGCGCTCAAGCGGCGGTCAATGGGATAGAGTCTGCGTCAAGAAGCGAAATCTCCGTAACGCCTATTCAGGAATATATTAGCGCAATTGCCGCGAAAAATATATAAATTAAAGGGGAAAAACATGCCAAAATACATTTTTGTAACGGGGGGAGTAGTATCAAGCCTGGGCAAGGGTATCGCATCCGCTTCAATAGGCAAACTTTTGGAGTCGAGGGGCTTAAAAGTATCGCTTATAAAATGCGACCCTTATATAAATGTCGATCCTGGTACAATGAATCCTTATCAGCATGGAGAGGTGTATGTGCTTGACGACGGCGCCGAAACCGACCTTGACCTTGGCCATTACGAACGTTTTACGAATGCAAAGTTGACAAGCAATAATAATATAACTACCGGTAAAATCTATTATTCGGTCATAACCAAAGAAAGAAGGGGCGATTATCTGGGTAATACCATCCAGATAATTCCGCACATAACAGATGAAATAAAAAATAGTATAAAGAAAGTTGCCAAAGAGCAGCCTGTGGATGTGGTTATAGTAGAAATAGGCGGTACGGTAGGCGATATAGAAAGCCTGCCTTTTCTTGAAGCGATAAGGCAACTCAGGCTCGAAGTGGGGAGGGAGTACGCCGTTAATATACATGTGACGCTTGTTCCTTATATAAGGTCCGCCGGCGAGATAAAGACAAAGCCGACGCAGCATAGCGTGGGAACGCTGCGCGAAATCGGCATAATACCCGATATTATTATATGCAGGACAGAAAAACACATTCCCGAAGAAGCAAAAGAGAAGATAGCGCTATTCACGAACGTAGACAAAGAAGCGGTTATACAGGCTATTGACGTGGAGAGTATTTATGAAGTGCCCGTTTTCTTCAAGATACAAGGGCTTGATAAGCTTATATTGAAACTCCTTAACCTTAAATGCCCCGAAGGCGATTTAACAGCGTGGGAAGATAAGGTGTTGAATAAGCTGAAATACCCCGCGAAAGAACTTACGATAGCCGTAGTAGGAAAGTATATAACGCTCCAGGATGCGTATAAATCTATATATGAGGCGTTGATACACGGAGGTATTGCGAACAACGCGAAACTTATAATAAGGCGCATAGACAGCGAGGATATAGAGAAAGACGGCGCCCAAAAGCATCTTAAGGGAATAAACGGCATCCTCGTCCCCGGCGGATTTGGCCACAGAGGCATAGAAGGAAAGATCAAAGCGATACAATATGCAAGAGAAAACAGCATTCCTTATTTGGGATTATGCCTGGGAGTACAGACCGCCATTATAGAATTTGCAAGGAACGTCTGCGGAATGAAAGGCGCGAATTCCAGCGAATTTAACAAAAACACAAAATACCCCGTAATAAGCCTGCTCGAAGAGCAGAAATCCGTAAAGGCTAAAGGCGCTACAATGCGTTTAGGCACTTATGAATGTACGCTGAAAAAGGGCACTCAAGCATATCAGGCGTATAAGAAGGCCAAAGTCCACGAACGCCACAGGCACAGATATGAATTCAACAACAAATACCGTGATATTATGCAGAAATACGGCATGGTATTTTCGGGTATAAATGCCAAAAGAGACCTCGTGGAAATAGTGGAGATTAAAACGCACCCCTGGTTTGTGGCATGCCAGTTCCACCCCGAGTTTAAATCAAAGCCCGATGCGGCACACCCCCTGTTCTCCGCTTTTATAAAAGCCGCTATGAAATAGTAGGGAACGTTCACGACCATTCCCTACTTGATATTGGCCTGCCTATTTGGTATAATCAAAACCTAATTAACCATATTGCATAGGTGGAATCAAATGGATACAATCATCATCATAGACCTGGGTTCACAATATAATCAACTTATAGCCAGACGCGTAAGGGAAAACAGCGTCTTTTGCCGAATTGTGTCGCCAAAGATTACGATATCGGAGATAAAGAAGATTGCACCTAAGGGGCTTATTCTATCCGGCGGTCCGGCAAGCGTATACGAAAAGGGAGCGCCCCGCCCGGATAAAGCCATGTTTTCATTAGGTATCCCCATACTGGGGATCTGTTACGGCATGCAGCTTATGGCGAAAGTTTACGGCGGTAAAGTTAGCCGAGCGCATAAAAGGGAATACGGCCATGCCAGGCTTATCATCGATTCGCATAAAACCCTTTTCCGCGGATTGCCTAAGAGTCTTGCCTCATGGATGAGTCACGGGGACCATATAAAACACCTTCCCAAAGATTTTAAACGCGTAGCGCATACCGCCAATACGGCCATTGCCGCCATGTCTTCGGACGCCAGAAAGTTGTACGGAGTGCAGTTCCACCCGGAAGTGGCGCATACCGAAAAAGGCGGCCTCATAATAAAAAATTTCGTGAAAGAGATCTGCGGCTCGCGCCCATCGTGGGATATGAAGTCGTTCATAAAGGATTCCGTTGCAAAAGTAAGAAAAAATGTCGGCAAAACAAGAGTTGTTTTGGGCTTAAGCGGCGGCGTTGATTCGTCCGTAACCGCCGTACTTCTTCACAAGGCGATTGGAAGAAATCTTACGTGCATATTTGTCGATAACGGCCTTTTACGCAAAGGTGAGCGGGAACGAGTAACGGAACTTTTCAGGAGAAATTTCAACTTAAATCTGAAAGTGATCGACGCCAGAAAAAGATTTTTGAGCGCCCTAAAAGGAGTGACCGATCCGGAAAAAAAGAGAAAGATAATAGGGGGAGAATTTATAAAAGTATTTGAAAAAGAGGCGCGCAGAATAAAGAGAGTCAAATTTCTGGCGCAGGGCACGCTTTATCCTGACCTCATAGAGTCGCAATCCGCATTCGGAGGGCCGAGCGCTACCATTAAGACGCACCATAATGTCGGCGGGTTACCCAAAAAGATGCGCTTAAAGCTTATAGAGCCGCTGAAATACCTTTTTAAAGACGAAGTGCGCCGGCTTGGCGAAGAGCTTAGGATGCCGCATTCCGCAGTATGGCGTCAGCCTTTTCCCGGACCCGGGCTTGCTGTCCGCATAGTGGGAGAGGTAACGGAAGAGCGCCTGCGCATGCTCAAAGAGGCGGATTATAGGCTGATGGACATAATAAAGAAAAAAGGTCTTTATAACAAATTATGGCAGTCATTCGCGGTTTTATTGCCGATTAAGTCGGTGGGCGTTATGGGCGACCAGAGGACCTACGAGAATGCTATTGCTGTCAGGGCGGTTACAAGTACGGATGGTATGACCGCAAATTGGGCGCATATTTCGCACGAAATATTAGCGGAGATATCAAACGGAATAATAAACGAAGTTAAAGGCGTCAACAGGGTAGTTTATGATATCAGCTCGAAGCCGCCGTCGACGATAGAGTGGGAGTAAAATGGCCTGGGTTATAGAAGTATTGAACAAACAGGGAATATTTGACGCTGTCGGCCATGATGTAAAAAAGGGCATACAAGATTTAGGCGTAAAGGGCGTCAGAGATGTCAGTTTTAGCCAGATCTACAGGATATACGGCAAAATAGATTCGAAAGCCGCCGAAAAAATAGCGCGAGAACTTCTTATAGATAAAATCAGCGAAGAATGCAGAATAAACGCTTCCCCGGAAAAGGGAAAGGGTATCCATGTCGTCGAGATAGCTTATAATGCCGGGGTTATGGATCCCGTAGAAGAAAGTACTTTAAAAGGCATAAACGATTTGGGAATAAAAGGCGCAGAGGGAGTTCACACCGCCAAAAGGTATATAATAAAAGGCGCGGTACATCCTGAAAAAGTGCGCTTCATTGCAGATAAGCTTCTTTATAATAAAACCGTCCAACATATAGTCAAAAAAGACCTCTCGGAAATATCCCTTGAAAGGCCTTCCTATAAATTTAAGTTTACCAAAATAGAAATCCTGAATAAAAGTAAAGTGGCCCTTCGCGATATAAGCAGAAAAGGGCAGTTATTCTTGAATGCCGAAGAGATGGTAGCCATACAGAGTTATTTCAAGAAAATAGGCCGTAATCCTACCGATGTGGAATTGGAATCCCTTGCCCAGACCTGGTCAGAACACTGCAAGCACAAGACGTTCAGAGGGAAGATAGAGTACGACGGCAAAGTTATAAATAATCTCCTTAAAGAGACGATAATGAAGGTGACGGAAGAACTCGATAAAGACTGGTGCGTCTCTGTCTTTAAAGATAATTCCGGTATTATAAGATTTGACGATGACTATGATGTTTGCTTCAAAGTCGAAACACATAACCATCCTTCGGCTATAGAGCCTTATGGCGGAGCGGGCACAGGCATGGGAGGCGTTATAAGGGATCCGCTGGGCACAGGATTAGGGGCGAAACCTATCGCAAATACCGACATATTTTGTTTTGGGCCGCCGGATTATTCTGCGCGCAAACTGCCAAAAGGTGTTTTACATCCGAAGCGAGTAATGAAAGGGGTTGTAAGCGGCGTAAGGGATTACGGAAACAGAATGGGCATACCGACATGTAACGGCGCAGTACTTTTTGACGAAAAGTACATCGGAAACCCTCTTGTCTATTGCGGCAATGTGGGATTGATACCGAAAGATATGGCAACAAAAAAAGTCGACGACGGCGATCTTATACTTTTGGTCGGCGGGAAGACCGGCAGAGATGGCATACACGGCGCGACATTTTCATCCGGAGAACTGCACGCAAAGTCGGAAGAGATGTCGGGCGGCGCCGTCCAGATAGGCAACGCTATTGCAGAAAAGAAGATGACAGATGCAATACTCAAAGCGCGTGACAAGAAGCTTTACAAGGCCATAACAGACTGCGGCGCAGGCGGGCTTTCGAGCGCTGTCGGCGAAATGGGCGAAGAGACCGGCGCTGAAGTATGTCTTGAAAAGGTCCCGCTAAAATACCATGGCCTGTCTTACTGCGAGATATGGATATCTGAGGCGCAGGAGAGGATGGTCCTCGCGGTTTCGCCGGAGAATATAGACGAGATAAAAGATGTCTTCGAGATGGAAAACGTCGAAGCTACGGTGATAGGAAAATTTACAAGCGACAAAAGACTGCGTCTTTTCTATTCCGGCGGCAAAGTAGCGGATATTGACATGGACTTTTTACATAACGGCCTTCCTGACACAAAGAGAAAGGCCGTGTGGAAAAGGCCTTCCTACAAAGACATGAATTTCAAATCGCCTTCGAATCTCTCGCCGCATCTTTTGAAGATACTTTCCAGCTGGAACGTCTGCAGTAAGGAGTGGGTAATACGCCAGTATGACCATGAAGTGCAGGGTGCGAGCGTCCTTAAGCCGCTCGTAGGCGAAGAAAATGACGGCCCCGGCGACAGCGCGGCGCTGAGGCCCGTTTTAGGTTCGGATAAAGGTATTATATTGTCATGCGGAATAAATCCTCGATACGGTTTTATAGACCCGTATTGGATGGCGGCATCAAACATAGACGAGGCGCTAAGACAGATTATATCTTGCGGCGGAGACCTTGGGAGAGTGGCCATCCTCGATAATTTTTGCTGGGGCAATACTGACAGGCCGGAGACGTTAGGTACGTTAGTGCGCGCCGCGTATGGATGCTATGCAATAGCTAAAGCATATGGCGTTCCTTTTATTTCGGGTAAAGACAGCCTCAATAATGAATACAAAGCAGGGAGAAAAAGCATATCTATCCCCGGCACGCTTCTCATATCAGCTATCGCGGTAATAAATGATGTGAATAAGCTGTTAAGTATGGATGCGAAAGAGGCCGGAGATTTGGTATATATAGCGGGTATTACCAAGAACGAACTGGGTGGATCGCATTATCTCATGTTAAAAGGCCTCGTAGGCAACGGCGTTCCAGAAGTAGACCCGGGCAAGGCAAAAGTTCTCATGGAAAGGTTGAGCCGAGCCAGCAATAAAGGGCTCATACGGGCTATGCACGATTGTTCGGAAGGCGGCCTTGCGGTAGCGGCGGCAGAGATGGCCTTTAGCGGCGGTTTCGGCATGGAGATAGATATCAAAAAAGTGCCTTGTAAGGATAAGTGCATGCGGGATGACGTAATATTATTTTCGGAATCTAACAGCAGGTTTATTGTAGAAGTTCCCGGAAAGAATAAAGAAGAATTCGAGTCGCTTCTCAATGGATCGGATTTTGGCCTCATCGGCGAAGTGAAAAAATCGAAGGCCTTTAGGGTCAAGGGCCTCTCGGGTAAAACAGTAATAGAAGAAGATATCGGCAAATTAAAAACGGCCTGGCAAAAACCATTTTCTAAGTGGTGAACATGAAAAATGTAAAAGTCGCTATTTTAAGGACAGCGGGGACAAATTGCGATAACGAAACGGCGTTCGCATTTTTACGGGCCGGCGCAGAATCGGACCTGATACACATAAATGAATTCGCGAAAAAAAGAAAACGACTTTCCGATTATCATATATTAGCGCTTCCGGGCGGGTTTACGTACGGCGATGACATCGCAAGCGGCAAAATATTGGCGAATGAAATAAAGTATAAGATGCGCGCGGATATGGAAAGATTTATATCTGACGGAAAACTCATAGTAGGCATATGCAACGGATTTCAGATATTGGTAAAAATGGGGCTTCTTCCCGCTTTAGGGGGAAGAAAATGGGAAATGGATGTTACCTTGAATCTCAACGATTCTGCCAAATTTGAAGATAGATGGTGTTATCTTAAGAACGCGGAGAAAAATAATTGCGTGTGGACTAAAGGCTTACCGCAGATTATATATCTGCCGGTTGCGCATGGCGAAGGCAAGTTTATTCCGAAGGACAACTCCGTGCTGAATAAATTGAAGCAAAATCATCAGATAGTCCTTCGATATTGCGCTAAAAGAGGTGGGAAGGCCGTCTATCCCGACAACCCAAATGGTTCGGTTGATGACATAGCGGCCATATCTGATTCCACTGGGAGGGTCCTTGGCATGATGCCTCATCCGGAAAGATATGTCGTGACCACTCAGCATCCCAGATGGACAAGAGAAAGACCTACGAAAGAGGGTGACGGTGCGGCTATTTTCAGAAACGGCGTTGATTTTGTGAAAGCCAATTTATAGGAGAATCAGTCTTTGAAAAAATCGGATACATCGGTAAAAATTTTACTCTTCATCATCTGCGCGGTAATTTTTATGTACCATCTCGGCAGCGCTCTTCCCATTATTGAAAGCGAAAAGTTCTATTACCAGAGCGTAAAAGAGATGTTCGCCAGGCACGACTGGATCACGCCTTATTACCAGGGGCAGTTCCGCTTTCAGAAGCCCATACTTTTTTACTGGCTTGTGAGCCTCTCGTACCTTGTTTTCGGCGTCACAAATTTCGGAGTCCGTTTTCCTTCGGCGCTTTTCGGGGTATTAAGCGTTATTTTTACTTTCAATATAGGCCGGAAGCTTTTTGACAGAAAGACTGGGCTCGCTGCCGCAGGCATACTTGCGACGACGCTTATATTTTTCATGTATTCAAGATACGC